>CAZOLU010000018.1:16580-19627 GCA_964580485.1 uncultured Saprospiraceae bacterium
GAGGCGTTGCAAAACAGCCCCTTCTAAGTCAGGAGTTGACCGAACCCTAAGATTATTGATGGTGACTTTCATAAAAGCAGGCATCTCCTCTTGATCTGACTTTCTGATGCCCTCCTCTGCAATATCTGTTGTTCCTTTTTCTCTTGAACAACTTAGCAAAATTAAAAGCAATAAGATAGGAATGAGATAGATCTGGCGCATAAATTCAAATATTGTCCTTTTAGCAATACGAAACTTAACGAAATGAAGCTCATTTTGTTTTAAATAAAGCTTAGTTATTTCAGTCCTATGAGTTATGTGGATGATGGATACTTCTTAGAGCATATTTAAATTTCTATCTACTTGCTAAATTCCTTTTACCATAAGATTAGGTACTTCATCTACTGACTATAAGTACCTAAAAATTTAAACATGCTCTTGAAAAAATCAAAAACTCGAGGGACTATCAATTTTAAGATTTTGTAGTGCTTTGCTAATATTTGGGGGATAAAACTGAAGCAATTGGGTTGCTAATGTAGCATCTAATGCCACATTTTGAGGCCTTGCCGCAGCCATCTCCAAATCCGCCTGCAATTTAGGTAATATTAAGGAATCATCCAATTCAAATACGGTTGCCATTTTTTTAGCAAAATCAAAACGAGAGAGTTGTTCCTCAGCAGCTAAGTGCAAGAGTCGCTCAAAAGGTTGCTGATGTTTAAAATGCCTCCAAAGGTACTTTACAGCCAGATGAATTCCCTGGGCCGCATCTTTAGCACTCAGCGCAGTTCTATATTCATCTGTAAAAGCTATAATTTCCTGCCTTTGTCTTAGTTGTTGGAACCAGGTTTTGAAGAAGTTTTTGTGGTAATCACTTCCCCAACCAAATAAAAGCGGCAAGCGCAGCACCATCGTATGCTCAAAATCACCTAAGAGGCTTTCTTCTGCAGCCAATTTCTGTTCTCCATAAATAGAAATGGGATAGGGAAAATCTGTTTCATCGTAGGGAGCTGCATTACCGTTGAATACTAAGTCGGTAGAAGTAAAGAGCATTGGGATATGTTGTCTAGCTGTTTGTTCTGCTAGAGCCACGGTACTATACACATTGATATGATGTGACAGTGCTGGATGTTCTTCACAAAAATTGGGGTTAGCAATTGCAGCAGCATGAATGAGCAGGTCTGGTTGCAAGCCTTGAAGCAAGGTTTGAACCTTTTGCTCCTCCAACAAATTGACCCGATGCCAGTGGAGCCCCTTTTGCTGAAAATGCTGTCGATAATAAATCCCATGCAATTCATAAGTAGTTCCAAGTACTTGGCAAAGATGCCAACCTAGAAAACCAGAAGCCCCTGTAATTAGAATTTTTTTCATCAAATCAATATAATTAGTAAAACGCTAAGTCCAATCACTAAAATTCCCAGTAGCAGCAGCCAAATCCAGGCATTTTCGCCACAATCCCCCGAAAAGCAGCTATCGCAACAGCTATTGCAGCAGCTACTGGCACAGCCTTCGCAACAACCTTCGAGGCAAGCCCCCAAGCAGGCCACCCCACAGACGGTGAGGCAGTCGGCACAATCTCGTTTTTTAAAGGCGCTACGCAGCTTGCGCGCAAAGCGGCGCAGCCGCTTGCGCAAACGCCGTTTTTCCTTTTTCTTCTTTTTTTGCTGCTGCCCACGCCCCCAAGCAATTCCTAGCCCCAAAGCCGCAAAAAATGCAGACAAAAAAGCGGCCCAGCTAAAGACTAGTACTTCCTTTTGTGTCAGCCCCATAAATTCAGGGGTGCGAGGTGCCATAAAAACTGCAATAGAAATCAACTGATAACGCAAAGGTTTGGTCCAAGAGCTCGAATCGCAGGTCAACTCCTGCGCATAGCTTCGAGCCTGCTGCCAGCGTTTGGCGATACGTGCCGACCAGCGCATAGGAATTACAGGATCTTTGTAAAGGGTCAAGGCCAATTTGGATCGCAAACGCCCGGCAAAGATTTCTTGGCGAAGATTAGAAATAGGTAGCGCGGCCATCTCGGCAATAATCATCTCTTGTAGTGCTAGAATAGCCTCACGAGCTTGAGCTCGGTCCGCTTCCTTGAGGGTTGTCTGCGCCTCGAAGTAGGCTAACAAAGGGTTAAACTGCTTGCTAAAAGCATCGCGCTCTACATCTTCAAAAGCATCCAGCCAATAGGCTAGTTCCCCAAAGCGATAGCCTAGCTGGGCTGCCGAGGCACTTAGATCAGCTCGACCAATAGCTGCGACGCCATGTGCAAAAACTAGGGCAGTAATCTGAGCAGTGGGTTCGGCTAATCCTTGAAGATAGCTTTGCAGGGTATCCTCTGCCATAGGTGCATTGCTTTCTCTTTCCAATTGTAGATCAGCCCACTGATGCAGCTGGGCGGAGGGCAGGCTCCATTTGCTTTCCATCTGCTGTCCTGCTTTAGCAAAGGCACTGTCATACCACCAACTTGCAAATCGCCAAGACCAACGCCCGGTATCTTGCAAATGATCCTCCACTTTTAGTTCACTCAGCAAGAGGTTTGCATCAGCGGCATACTGCAAGGGGATAGGGGTTGCCTGGCTTTTAGGCATAGTCATACAACGGTTGATGGCTTGATAGGCCGTGCCCCAGTGACTGAGATCTTCGCTCGAGAGTTCAGAAAGCATTTCTGCCAAAAAAACGGTATCGTAATTTAGCAAAAGCCGACTTTTATGTCCATATTCTTTGCCCATCGCCTTGCAAACGCCACAATAATGCATGCGATGGTAGCGATAGTTGGGATCTTGTTTATGTGCACAAGCGCTCTCTGGGCGCATAATTCCAAACATAGGTCTTGGGTTTGTTTTTAGGGACGAAATATTTTTATACAAATATTTGATTGTAGTATCCTTAACAACCTTTAATAAACACAAGTAAATTATTTTATCAATCTAATTACTTTAGTCCGTGAACTTTTTGTAGATGACGGATTATCAATAGAATCATAAAAATTAGCTAAAGTAAATAAAACGTTGATAATCCATTATCAAAAAAAGCTAGTTTTTGAGTTTTTTGCAAAAACTAAAAAACTTCACGGACTATTA
>CAZOLU010000019.1:0-1813 GCA_964580485.1 uncultured Saprospiraceae bacterium
ATTCTTAAAGGCGGTGCGTCTCCGATTAGCCTGATAGGTAAAGATAAACTTCAGGCCCGGCTGGAACGCGAGCGGCAGATGATGCTGAATGTAGCCAAGCGGATTCGTCAGGCCATAGAAAATATACCCGAACTGCGGGGATTGAAAGATTTTATTGAAATTGCCTAAGAGGCAAATTATTTGAAAACAATTTTCCTACAAATCCCTTGTTATTGTGAAAAATATCATTCCCTTTCTGATAGGTGTATGTTTTTGTTGTTTAGGGCCTAAAAATGCTTATGCACAACAGGTAGAACTTGGCTTTTTTGGTGGTACTGCAAGCTATTATGGTGACCTCAACCCCCATTTTAGTATGCGTCATTTTGGACCAGCACTAGGGGTGCTGGCTCGCAGAAATCTAGATGGTCGAGTTTGTCTACGTTTTAATGCAAGCTATGCCTACCTTTGGGCAGATGATGCCAAATCGCCTTCTGCTTTTGCAAATGCCCGAAACCTGCGGTTCTTTTCCAATGTTTTCGAAGGTTCTTTGATTACAGAATTTAACTTTCAAGATTTTAATGGGGGAGGGCGCGATGATGCCAATGTTTCTCCTTATCTACTCGCTGGAGTTGGGCTGATTCATTTCAACCCCAAAGCGGAGTACAAAGGGGGAATTTATCCTCTACGATCTATGGGAACGGAGGGGCAACCTCGAGGACAGGAATATGCCCTAATTACTCCTGTTGTGATGTTGGGGGGGGGAATCAAGTTCAAACTGAATGTTTATTGGAGTTTGAATGTCGAGCTCGCTTATCGGGCTAGTTTTTCCGATTATCTAGATGATGTTAGTGGGGTTTATGCCGACTATCGTACCGTAGCTGGGCACCACGGAGATGCGGCTGCTGGACTAGCCGACAGATCTTTAGAGGTTGGAGATGTAAGGATTGGTGAGCCTGGGCATCAGCGTGGAGATTCCAAATCTCGAGATGGCTATATGCTTTGCACCATAGCGCTTTCCTATCGGTTTATGCCATTGGTCTGTCCTGCTTACTAAGTACACAAAATCTATTTCGAACCAAAAATCTACTAGCAATCTAAGCTTGAAAATGAGCTGGATAAAAAGGATGTTATGAAATTTGAACATGCAATTGACAAAACAGCAGATATTGCCAAGCGATTTATTCAAGCAGAAAAAGAAGCTCCAGTTTTAAAATTTCATACTCAAGAGGATTATGAAGGTCTAATCGACCTAAGTTTAGCTGAGGAGGGCTGTTCGGGGGATACTTTTTTTGAACATTTGGAACAAATTGTATCACTTACGCCCAAAACCAATAGCCATAGATTTTTCAACCAGCTATTCGCAGGGCGAAGCCCTGCTAGCCTGAGTGCAGAGCTCCTAAGTTCAGTGCTCAACACCACTATGCATACCTACAAGGTGGCTGGTATTCAGGTGCTTGTCGAACAGGAAATTGTTAAGCAGTTTTTGAATAGAGTTGGTTATACCAATGGCGAAGGAATCATCAACCCCGGAGGCTCTATGAGCAATATGGTATCTATGATGATTGCTCGTAATGAAAAAGCTCCAGATTTGATGCAAGAGGGTTTTGCTGCGCAACGTCTGATTAGCTATACAAGTGATGAGGGGCATTACTCCATCAAAAAGAATGCTGCAATCTTAGGCTTGGGAAAGAATCATGTTCGACTTGTTCAAACAGACTCTCAGGGGCGAATGCTGCTAGATGATCTCGAACATCAGATCCAGCAAGACTTAGCCGCAGGGCATCTTCCTTTCTATATCAATGCTACGGCGGGCACTACTGTTTTAGGTGCTTTT
>CAZOLU010000019.1:1823-6583 GCA_964580485.1 uncultured Saprospiraceae bacterium
TGTCAGAATCGAATATTATTTCGTAAAGTTTCTTTTTTAGCATAATAAATATTTCTTTTACTGTTAAATTTTACAACAGATTCACTAATTTACGTTATTAAAGCAAATCGCAAAAAAATATGACCTTTGGTTGCATATCGACGGGGCTCTGGGTGGCTCGGCTTTATTGAGTGAAAAATATAAACATTTAGCTAAGGGATCTCATCTAGCAGACTCCTACACCTGGAATGCACACAAGATGATGAATGTACCCATTAC
The DNA here is from genome assembly GCA_964580485.1 of uncultured Saprospiraceae bacterium. GTDB lineage: Bacteria > Bacteroidota > Bacteroidia > Chitinophagales > Saprospiraceae > Saprospira. The sequence goes on from CAZOLU010000019.1 coordinate 2,082, forward strand.
GGCTTCATTTCTACTCCTCAAAGAAAAGGGATTGCTACACAAACACCTCTCAGAAAAGGCAGCGTACCTATTCCAGCAGGAAGGCTTCGACCTCGACTTAGGCAACGCTTCGATTCAATGTGGTAGAAGGGTAGATGCACTAAAAGTCTGGGCGGCTTGGAAATACTATGGCGCAAAAGGCTTAGCAGAACGAATCGACCATCTCTTTGAAATGGCTGCTTATGCTGCTCAACTCATAGAGAAAGATCCCGAACTAGAATTATTTAGAGTACCAGAGTCGGTGAATGTATGTTTTAATGTTAAAGGTTGGGATGCAGAAAAGGTCTGTGCCCAATTGCACCAAAAAGGTCTAGCTATGGTAGGCTATAGCCAAACTAAGGGGGCAAAATTCATTCGCATGGCCTGTATCAATGCAGATATTAGTCTGAAAGAAGTGGAGGAGTTTTTGGATATAGTAAAGACTGTCGCTAAGCATTGATAGGATCGCTGCGGAGGATATCGAAATGTGTTTGACCTGGCAACACTGCATAGATCGGAATTTGAATACGATACTGCTTGGCAAATTTTAGAATAGCGTTGAGAATCTCATCAGAGCTATAACGGGAGGAGAAATGACCGACAACCAGACGTTCAATGGCACTGTCTTTGACAACCTCTAAGAGTCCTTCTAAAGTACTATGCCCATTGTTGCGAGAACGATCTTCTTTATTAAGAAAGGTAGCTTCATGAATAAGTACTTTACTTTGATCCCAACGCCCATCATATTCCAAGGGAGTATCCCCTGAATAGCTAATTAAGATTTCTTCTATCTGTTGATAAATAGAGGCCGTCCCATTTTTTTGCTTTAGGGCAATAATTTCTTCCTCTGTACAGTCTTGTAGTTCAGACTTGAGTTTTTTACGGAGTTCAATAAGGTGAAAGCTAAAACTTTTATTTTTTCCAGTATGTGCAGGCTGATGTTTATTGGTGAATGGCTCAACATATAGCTTATTCCCCAACCCCACCCTTTCACCATTTGCCAATCCTACCCAATTTGGAAAACGAACATGTGGATCAAATTTTCGACTAAAATCTTCTAAATAACGAAAAGATGCACAAGCTTTAGGATAATATACTTGGGGGTATTTACCTCTGGCATTCAACTGATTAAACATGAGCAATCCCGCTAGATGATCTCGATCGGCATGAGAGATGAAAATATGTTTGATTTTACGGGATTTTTGTAAGAGTTGTGTGCTCAGGCCATCGCCTGCATCAAAAAGCAGACTACAGTCTTCAATAAAATACCAAGTACCAAATAGGGCAGTGGAGTAACCCGAGATGTTAAAATGTCGCATAGCTGTTTTATTCAAAGTAATTCTACAACCTATTCAACTATGATGACTAGGTCTCAGTTCCATCATCAGCAGGATCTCGACTAGAATCTTTTTTGAGTTGATTGGATAAACCATTTTTCTCTATAATCTCCATCATTTGATCCATTTTTTGGGTCAAAATAACTAGCTGATCTTCCACCTCTTGAAATTGCTGTTCTGTTTCATCGTGGTCACTTACCATTGCGTCTACAAAAATAGAGTTTACAATAGATAGCCCAAATACACCTCCCAAAATCAGAAGTACAATAAAATAAACAGTGGTAAAAAATTCCCCAACAGGGCTCATATTTACTTTTTCCTTAGCTTCATCAACTACCCCATCTGTAATTCCATTCCAGCCTTCTACTGTGAAAATCTGAAAAATAGAGTAGTAAGATCTAAGTGGATTGGCAAAATAACTGGGAGCGGCTTCCTGAAAAAAGAAGGTGGATAAAATGGCCATAATGAATACCACTACAAAAAAACCAACCAAAACCATAAAAGAGGCTTTCAATGCGGCGGTAATGGAACGAAAAATGTGCTCTACCTGTGGGAAAAACTGTATGAATCTAAAGAATTTAAATACCCGGAATACCCTAAATACTAAGAGAAAACTTACATTGATATAGTTTTCGATGCCTGGAATGACATGTACCAAGATAGAAGGGATTGAAAAAATAATTAAGAGTACATCAAACTTGTTCCACCCCGAACGTAGATATTCTTTCCAACCATAATGCGAAGATTTCACCAAAACCTCAATCAAAAATAATAAGGTAATGAGGTCATCGATGTAGGTCATCAATTGCTCATAACCTGTGTCAGGAAATCCCTGAAAGAATATGACTACTGCATTGAAGCTGATTAAGGCTAAAATATTCCGATCATTCAGAAAAAAGCGCTGAAAAAGAGAAGCTTGCTTACTTTGGTTCATGGTTTTTGAGTTGCTTTTAAAGGGCTAATACTTCTGTATGCTGAATATCAGCTTAGTAGGAGTTGAGCTTTAGCGTCTGATTGGAATTTGCTAAACAGTTAGAATGTCTACTTGCTTAATATCCAAATACTTGTAAATGTCAGAGGCCTAAAGATAAGAATAGGACGCTACAATCAATGGGGTTGAAGCATCCTAAATATAAGCTTTTAGCAGTTAAAACAGCTTAACTTTTGTTATGTTTGGATGATTCCAGGATTAAATTTGGCAACAGGAGCATTGTTTGCAGCCTCAATTCCCATAGAAATAACTTTTCGAGTCTCCAAGGGGTCTATAATGGCATCTACCCACAAACGAGCTGCTGCATAATAGGATGAAGTCTGCTTTTCGTAGCGGTCTTCGATGTCTTTGAGCAGTGCGGCTTCATCAGCTTCAGACATTTCTTTGCCCTGTTTTTTGAGTGAAGACTTCTCGATTTGCAACAATACCTTGGCTGCCTGAGAACCACCCATTACGGCAATCTTGGCATTAGGCCAAGCCACAATAAGGCGGGGATCATAAGCCTTTCCACACATGGCATAATTCCCAGCTCCATTGGAATTTCCCATGACAATAGAAAACTTAGGGACAGTGGAGTTGGAAACTGCAGATACCATTTTTGCTCCATCTTTGATGATTCCACCATGCTCAGAACGTGTACCTACCATAAATCCAGTAACATCATGTAGGAAGACCAAAGGGATTTTCTTTTGGTTGCAATTCATAATAAAACGCGCTGCTTTATCCGCAGAGTCAGAATAAATTACCCCACCAAATTGTACTTCTCCTTTGGCAGATTTTACTACCTGGCGATTGTTGGCCACAATACCAACGGCCCAGCCGTCTATACGAGCATAGGCACAAATAATAGTTTTGCCATAACCTTCCTTGTAAAGGGTAAGTTCTGAATCATCTACCAAACGCTCTAAAATCTCCATGGTATCATAAGGCTTAGAGCGATCAGATGGGAAAATTCCGAAAATATCATCCATATCTTTAGCTGGCAAAGCAGGCTCTACCCGATTAAATCCAGCCTTATCAAAATCTCCCATTTTTTCGACCAGATCCTTGATGGTATCTAAACATTTCTGATCATTGGGCATTTTGTAATCTGTTACGCCAGAGATCTCCGATTGCGTGGTAGCACCACCTAAAGTTTCTTTATCTACCTCTTCTCCAATCGCTGCTTTTACCAAATAAGGTCCTGCCAAAAATATAGATCCTGTACCGTCTACGATTAAGGCTTCATCAGACATAATAGGAAGATAGGCACCCCCTGCAACACAACTTCCCATAATTGCTGCAATTTGAGGAATTCCCATACTAGACATCACGGCATTGTTGCGAAAAATACGGCCAAAATGTTCTTTATCGGGAAAGATCTCATCCTGCATCGGTAGATAAACTCCAGCAGAATCTACCAAATAGATAATAGGCAGGCGGTTTTCCATAGCAATTTCCTGAAAACGCAAGTTTTTCTTGCCTGTAATAGGAAACCAAGCACCAGCTTTTACGGTCGCGTCATTTGCTACAATCACACATTGACGGCCTTGTACATAGCCAATGCCTCCTACAACCCCTCCAGCAGGGCAGCCCCCGTGTTCCTCATACATTTCATAGCCGGCGAGTGCAGCAATTTCCAAAAATTCAGACTCTGCATCAATGAGATAATCGATACGCTCCCGGGCGGTCATTTTACCCTGAGCATGCAACTTTTCGATTCGTTTTTTTCCGCCTCCCTCTCCAATACGCTCTAGTATATGTTTCAGCCTCGAAACTTCCAGTTTGTTGTGATCTTCATTTTTGTTAAACTCTAAATCCAAATTTGCCATAATGCCGCTTTATATTTGGTTTTCGAATAACACAAGATGATTGCTCTTGTGCTTTGTTGATGTTCTTTTATTCCATACTTGTCGGATGGAGTTTAGGCAAAGATAAAATATTCTCTAAAAGTTTTGAGCTAAATGTTAAAGACTTTTCCAATCAGAGACATATCCTAGAGGTATAGTTGCTTTTTGGATCAAAGATAAAGGCCTTTATTTAGAGAGGACTTCAAGCAAAGTAGTGATTGAGTACCTGAAAAATTATTTACTTTGATAGAAATCATGAAAAAAAATAAGAAAAAATTGTGCAGTTTGAAAAAACAACTTATATTTGCAGTCGGAGTTCGATAGTAC
>CAZOLU010000019.1:6593-19370 GCA_964580485.1 uncultured Saprospiraceae bacterium
AAGGGTAGGCGGTCGTAGCGCTCGGTACTTATCGGCTCCTTTTTTTATTCCCCTTTCAATCCTTCCAATAATTTATTTTATCCCAATCTACCTATTTTTGGTCGGGAAATATTCCTTTCTTAGCTAATCATTTTGAAAATCAACTAAGGCTTTGTTATTTTACATGGGTATCTTGGGTGAAAGTAGCTTACTAGTTTGTGAAAACTACACTAGCAAAATTCGCTAAGATTTACAAATCGTTGACCATAATCAATAACAGAAGTCATGACGCAGTATTTAGGGTTAAGCAGCCTTTGTCTTTTTTTGATGCTCACTTGGGGGAATTTGTTTGCCCAACGTGAATATGATGTACATTGGGTGCAATTTAATACCAAAAAAGGGACTCCTTATAGCATTTTTCATCCACAAGAATATCTTTCTCCTAGAGCTATACAGCGTCGCCGAAAATATGATATTAGAATCGATAGTACTGACTTGCCAGTTAATCCCGAATTTCTGAGTGCTTTAAAAGCAAAGGGGTTTCGTTTCCACATGATCTCCAAGTGGCTCAATGGTGTAGCTGTGGTAGGTGATCTTAAAGCTGCCCAAAAATTAGAAGCCCTCGAATATGTTAGTAGGGTAGAACCTATTGGTTTTGAGCGAAAAGGAGGTCCTGGAACAGATCTGATTGGTCGTAGAGAATATACTTCCAACTACGAAAAGCATACAGATTTTTATGGCGACAGCCGCAACCAAATTAAAATGCTAAATGGGCATTTCCTACATCGTATGGGCTTGAGAGGAGAGGGTATGCATGTGGCTGTATTTGATGGTGGATTTACCAACCTCAGAGAAACCCCAGCCTTTGATAGTATTCTGCACAAAAACCAAATCGTTTATACTCGAGATTATGTACAGAATGATGATTTTGTATACGAGGGGTCTGATCATGGTCGAGATGTGTTGTCTTGTATGGCCGCCAATCTGCCTTATCTACAAGTAGGTACTGCACCAGATGCTTATTACTATTTATGCAAAACAGAAGATGATGGGGGAGAATATCGTATCGAAGAGTACAATTGGTTGGCTGCTATCGAATTTGCAGACTCTGCGGGTGTAGACCTTATGAACTCCTCTTTAGGATACTATGATTTTGATGATGACGCTATGGATTATGCTTATAGCGATTTGGATGGAAATACAACTGTAATTACAAGAGCTGCTGATCTAGCGGCTAAAAAAGGGATCATGGTAGTTACCAGTGCCGGAAATGAAGGTTCCAGCAAATGGAAACATATTTCTGTACCAGGGGATGCCGATAGTGTACTAACCGTAGGCGCTTGTGATCGGGATGGATTCCATGCCAAATTTAGTTCTTATGGTTTCGAAGATCATTATCTAATTAAGCCCAATGTGATGGCAAGGGGACATATGGCTATTGTGGCCTCCGTAGGGCGTTACAATACCCGATATCAATACGGTACTTCTTTTTCGTCTCCAATTATGGCTGGAATGGTGGCTGCTTTATGGCAGGGAATTCCTGACCACTCAAATGTAGAGTTGATTCGGGCTTTAGAGCGCTATGGAAATAAAGCAGATGATCCTGGTACTCAATTAGGCTATGGTGTGCCAGATATGTTCGAGCTATACAAGGATCTATCTAAAGGTGCAGTGGTGGAACTACAAAAGAAACAGGTATATTACTACCACCCTTATAATGGAGAAGCTCGGCGATTGGACTTTATAGAAGAAGATACCAAAGTTGGAGCTTATGCAGAAGTATTTTTGTACAATACATTGGGGCAATTGGTCTACCAAAGTAAAACTAAAATAGAAGATGAGGAAGTCTGGCATTCAGGAATTGAAGATTGGAAACAGTTTCCCCCAGGTACCTATGCGGCTTATATCAAATATGGCTACATCGCTAAAAGAATATTGTTAGTTAAGTAGATTCAGTCTAAATAAGTTTTAGGCTAACTTTGATAAAGTTTATTTATAAAAGCTGAGGACTAATTTGTAATTTTGTTAAGAACTTCAAAATGGGTAGTGCCATCTACCTTATGAAACTTAACACTTAAATTAAACTAAGATGCATAATCAAGTAGAAGATGTATTGGCAACATTAAAGCGTGCAGCCAAACAAGACCGTTTTCAAGGGCATGATTATTACAATCTGGATGACTTATTGACGGATGAGCAAAAGTTAGCACGAGATGCGGTACGAGAGTTTGTAAAGTCTGAGGTGTCTCCAATTATTGAAGATGCCTATGAGCGAGCTATCTATCCCCGCCATCTGGTGAAGGGCTTGGCGGAGTTGGGTGCCTTTGGCCCTAGTTTACCTCAAAAGTACGGCTGTGCAGGTACAGACGAAGTAACTTACGGTCTTATGATGCAGGAGTTGGAACGTGGCGATTCTGGGGTGCGTTCTGCGGCCTCTGTTCAAGGGTCTTTGGTCATGTACCCTATCTACAAATATGGTTCGGAAGAACAGCGCATGAAATATTTGCCTAAATTGGCATCGGGTGAGATGATTGGTTGTTTTGGCCTAACGGAACCCGATCACGGTTCTAACCCTTCGGGTATGATTACCAACATCAAAGAAGATGGAGATCATTATATCTTGAATGGGGCTAAAATGTGGATTACCAATTCTCCTATTTCTGATGTGGCCGTAGTTTGGGCTAAGGATGAGGAAGGTGTGGTTCGTGGTTTGATCGTTGATATGGATACTCCGGGTGTTTCAGCTCCTGAAATTCACGGAAAGTTATCATTGAGAGCTTCTATTACAGGGGAGTTGGTCTTTGAAGATGCCCGTATCCCTAAATCTAATTTATTACCTAATGTTAAAGGCTTGAAAGGACCTTTGTCTTGCTTGACTAAGGCTCGCTATGGTATCGCTTGGGGCGCAATTGGCGCAGCGATGGATTGTTACGACTCTGCCCTGCGTTATTCTTTAGAGCGTGAGCAGTTTGGGAAACCTATTGCAGGGTTTCAATTGACTCAAAAGAAATTGGCAGAAATGATTACGGAAATCACCAAAGCACAACTACTGGCTTGGCGATTGGGTACTTTGATGGATGCAGGCAAGCATACTCCAGCTCAGGTTTCTATGGCCAAACGCAATAATGTTCACATGGCATTAGAGATTGCTCGTGAGGCTCGTCAGATTCATGGGGGAATGGGAATTACCAATGAATATCCCATTATGCGCCATATGATGAACCTTGAAACGGTATTGACTTATGAAGGTACACATGATATTCATCTCTTGATTACAGGTATGGATGTAACAGGCTTGAATGCTTTTAAATAGAATATAGAGATATACTACTATACCTAATATTTTGAAAAACAGCTTGTCAAACCAGATAAGCTGTTTTTTTATTGCAACTACACCGCACTTGGCGAAACTGAGCGTCTTTAGATGATTACTTTAATTCAATTTTGGTGTCAGGTAATTCAATCTCGAGGCGAATCAGCTCCTCGGCTTCTATATTCTTGGGTAAACTTAAATATCTTAGATTGCTGGCCAACTGCCCAATAGAATGAGGCAATTCTTCTAAAAGGGTAGTATGCAACTCCAAGGATTCAAGCTGTTGCAATTGACTGATACTTTCGGGAATACTTTTCAACTCATTATCAGATAGGTTTAACTGACGAAGTTGCTGCAGCTGCCCAATACTTTCAGGAACAATTTTTAACTCATTGTAGCGAACACTTAATACTTTGAGTTTGGATAGCGTCCCAATTTCTTCGGGTAGATGGTTCAATTCATTATCATCTAAATAAAGTGCTTGAAGTTGACGAAGGTATCGAATTTCAGTAGCCAACTCCTCCAAAGCATTATTTTGTAAGGCTAAGCTTTTTAGGCTTTTGACCAATAAAAGCGGGGTGGGAACAGACTCAAAGAGGTTATGTGAAAGTCTGAGGGTTTGGAGTTGAGATAATTCTGCAAATTCTACGGGCAAGTTTTCCAATAAATTATGACTAAGGTCCAGCGATTCCAACCAAAGCATTTGTTTGATGCTTCGAGGTAACCTATGGAGTTGAGCATGGCGCAGGCTAAATTCTGAGAGCAAAGGCAAGTGGCAGACTACCTCAGGTAAATCATGATAAGTACTAGCCGACCAATCTAGTTTTTGGATTAAGCTTAGCAAGTCTCCAAAATCATTCTGAATACACCATGTTAGATGTTTAGGTGATTGACTAATAATTTTAAAAGCAGGGTCTTCTATACTTGGCAGCCATTTTTCTCTTTGCATGATTTCCAAGGCCTGATGCTGATTATCTAGATGCTCACTATGTAGAAGTTCTATTATTTGTCCGTGTAGGTCGTGCATGAATCAATATAACTTTGACGTAAAAATAAAGTCCCACTAAAATGTAGCAGGACTTTCAAGATACAAAATTTTACAGAGAAGGAGATTAGACATGCTCATAAACAATACAGTTGGCATGCATTCCTCCACCCACAGAGGAAAGGACGATCACATCTCCAGGAGCTATGTGGTGTCCCTCTAGTTTGCCCTTCATAATGAAGTCTAAGAGCATGGGAATTGTAGCAGCAGAGCTGTTTCCCCAAGTACCAACCGTCAGAGGAAAAACATCTTTACTCATCTTTTGCCCATTCATTTGGTAAACCTTTTTTACCAATTGCCGAATCATCTTTTCATTGGCCTGATGGATCAAAATTTTAGACACTCGCTCTAGTGGAACCTTTGCTTTTTTAAGACAATTATCAATGGTAACAGGTACTTTTTCCATAGCATATTTGTAAACAGAACGTCCTTGCATCTTCACATAAATCCGATCCTGATCCTCTAAATTATGTGAATTACCCATACGAAGATAATCTGCCTTTTCTACACTGTCTGTGACCGTTTTGTGGGTCAAAATCCCTGTTTTTTCTTCACTTTCATGACTTTCCAGTATTACAGCCCCCGCACCATCTCCAAACAACATAGAGTCTAAATCATGAGGGTCCAACACTCTAGACATAACATCTGCCCCGATCACCAAAACACGTTGTGCATCTCCAGAACGGATATAGTAATCTGCCTGAATTACGGCTTGTACCCAACTTGGACAACCAAAAAGAATATCGTAGGCTACACAATCAGAGTTTAGAATCCCCAATTTTTGTTTAACTTTAGCTGCAACATTAGGTAGCATATCGGTGTAGTGACTTTTGGCTTTTACATCTGCAAAATTATGTGCTACAATGATATAATCCAAGGTTTCGCCATCAATACCTGAAGATTCCAGAGCATCTTGAGCTGCAAAATAGGCAATATCTGAGGTGTGGTATTCCTCTTTGACATAACGCCTTTCCGTAATCCCTGAGATTTCGGCAAGTTTAGCTACAATTTGTTCGGGAGCTTTGTTATTAGGGGAGTGGTCGTTGTTGTAGAAATTATATGTTGTGAATACCTGGTTAGGCATGACTTTACTAGGAACGTAGGCTCCAGTGCCGACGATTTTTGTGCAGAAAAATCCCATAATGTTTGTTATTTTTTCTTACTCAAAAGTATTTAATCGGTTACTTTTTTTGTTTTTTTTTGAATAAGTGTTCGATAAATATTAATATTCTGCTTTCTAATCAAAAGCAAAAGTAACATTTTTATTTTGATTATTTGGCTTTCCTAAAAAAACTTTAATCAGGCTCTAAAGTCAGTTATTACCTACTCATGATGTAGTTCTAGTACTTAGCCCCTACATCTAAGGTGGAATTTTAAAGCTTAAACTATTCGTATTTTCTTAGTATTCGCTTTTGCTAGGGATTGATCTTTACTTGGGAAAGTTGATTGCTAATCAAAAGTGCTGAGTTTTAATTATTGAAATCGTATACACTATTTTTTTAAGTTGTTTTAAAAAACTGAATCATGAAGATTTTATTGGTAGCTGCTACAGAGTTTGAAATTTTACCCCTCCTGAAAGAATTAGAAACTGATTATAAAAACAGTGGAAAGGGAATTTATCAAAAGGGACAGGATGAAATTCGGGTAGTCGTTACAGGAGTAGGACTCATGCACACAGCCTTTGCACTAGGGCATATCCTGACACAGTATAAAGCGGACTTGGCGATCAATTTAGGGATTGCAGGAGCCTTTAATCAAGAACTCAAGATCGGAGAGGTGGTGAATGTAGTGGCAGAATGGTCGGCAGATTTGGGGGTAGAGGAAGCCGATGGTCAGTTTAAAGATGTGTTTGAAATGGGCTTGGTGGAGGCCAACCAGCCACCTTATATCAATGCCCGACTTTACAATTCTGCTATTGCTGGTTTTGATTTTTTACCTCGAGTGCAGGGAGTCTCTGTAAACAAGGTACATGGCTCTGCCGAGAGTATAGCAAAAGTTCAGCGCAAATACCAAGCAGATGTAGAGTCGATGGAGGGGGTCGCCTTTTTTTATGCTTGTTTGCAAATGCAAATCCCTTTTATACAAATTCGGGCGATCTCCAATTACGTAGAGCCTCGAAACAAAGAGAATTGGAACATCCCTTTGGCTATTGATAATTTGAATAAGGTAGTAATTGATGTGCTGGAAACTTTACTAGGGCATTAAATCCAACCTAGGTTTTAGAAAGCGTTGCCAAATAAAGTATAGCCATGTAAGCTAGTTTTTGGGTACTTAATTGATAGACTTAGGCTTTTTCCTTTTCCATCGGCGATGTGACCACAACCAATTTTCAGGCTGTTTAATAATTTGGGCCTCGACTTTTCTCATAAATCGCTCAGAGATTTCATGAGCACTATAGTTTTGAGGATCTTCGATCAGCAACTCCGCAGAAACTTCATAAAAGCCACGCTTTATTTTGTTGATATAAATAAACCAAATAGGAATATTGTATTTTTGGGCATAGTAGGCGGGGCCATGCAAGACTGCGGTTTCTTGATGAAGGAATTCGATCCAGTGTGCACGAACTACATTGGAGGGACTCTGGTCGGCGATGAGATTATACATCGGCTTGCTTGCCGTTTGCATTTCAAAAGCCTTTGCGGTATTTTGAATAGGAATAAGCTCTACGCCCTTTTGCATTCGTCGCCGCCGTAGATACTGGTCAATCAAAGGGTTGTTGATCGGTTTGTAAAATACAATGACATGGGGCTCCACTTGCAAACGGGTAGCCATCGCCCCCCATTCCCAGTTGTTGTAATGTGCTCCTACAAACATACTGGCTTTACCCTGAGCATAAGTTGAGTTGGGTGCTTCTGGAGTTAGAATTTTCCAGCGTTTGATGGCTGTTGCATCGCGCATACTCAGCCCCCGAATACCTTCAATAAAAATATCACTAAGGTGTTGATAGAATTTTCGTTCAATCTGCTTGAGTTCTTTTAAAGATTTATCAGGAAAGCTATTGCTCAAGTTTTGGCGTACCACCTTTCGTCTGTACTTTAGTACATAATATAAAATAAGGTACAAAAAATCCGAAATGCGATAGCAAAACCAAAAAGGCAGTAGTCCAAAGCCAAATAAGAGCAGCCTGAAAGCCCCATAACCCAAGTATGTTCCTAGTGTAGATTTAGCCATTTATTCCCTCAATTCAGCAATACCCAACAAAACTTTTTCCAGCTTTTTCCGAATGGCATAGCCCGAGCAATCGTAATTATTTACAATAATGGCAAAAGCCACATTTCGTCCTCCCCGAGTTTTGATATAACCTGTATACGAACGGATTCTGGTCATAGAACCTCCTTTCCCATGCAAATTATTTTCTAGGCTAGTTCTTCGACCCAAATATTTAAAAGTGCCAGTTTTACCTGCTACGGCCAAGAGATCGTAATAATCTGGAAAGCTATTTTTGTCCACATACATCTTCCGCATAATTTGCGCCATGGTTAGAGAATTTACCCCATTTCTAGCCGAAAGCCCACTGCCATCTTTTATAAAAAAGCCACGGGTGTCAATTCCTCTTTTTTTCCAAAAATCTAGCAATACTGAAATCCCAGCTTCGGTGCTTGCTTCTTTTTTAAATTTTAGCCCCAAGGTTTTTAGGTAGGATTCACAGTACATATTTCGACTCATCTCATTGGTATGGCGAAGCATGTCTTTAAGTGGTGGAGAGTAATGATGGTGAATACATTTTCTATGAGTACTTCCTTTAAACAAGCGTTGAGTTTGTGCCTGTCGGCTAACAGATACTCCAGCTTCTACTAGTGCAGTTCGTAGCCAATGTGCCGCAAACAACTCTGGGTCTAAAACAGCCCCTTTGATTCTAAAAGTACCATTACCCAATGGAATAGTACCTCTAACCCAAACTTCCTCAGCATAGGGGGCAGCATAGATATAGGCATTGTCTCCTGTGTTTTTGGCTGCGCTAGTGAGCTCATTGTAAAACTTAACCTTAGGTAGTTCTGGTCGAACATCTTTAATGCTTGGTCGGCCATCGAGCCTAGGGTTTTGGTGAAAACTAAGAAAGTATAGATTATCATGTAAATTCAGCCCCGTAACTCCTGCTCCATAATGATTGCCCATATCCATCCATTGCCAAGTGGGTATTACCGAAGCTACCTCATAGTAACTTCCATCACCTACTACTGCTCCCTCAATGCGTTTAATCCCAGCAGCTTTGACCGCCCGAACAAAACTATTTGCCAGTTGATCAAGAGGAACAACACCATCCATATAAGGAGAACCCAGCGAAGGATCTCCCATCCCATAGAGATACAAATTTCCTTTAAGTACACCATTCACCAAATCCCCATCGTATTCCAAGCGCGTTTCAAACTTAAAATTAGGACCCAAGAGTGCTAGGGTAGTACCTGTGGTGATCGCTTTCATGGTAGAAGCTGTAGCCAAAGATAGCTTGGGGTTGCGACTGGCAATGATTTCGTTTTTATCCATGTCAATTGCCGTAAAACTAATGGAAGCAAACTCCAAGGCTGGGTCATTCTCAAAATCAAGCAAAGCAGCTTCTAGTCTGTTTTGACCAAACACCCAACTCTGTATGAGGCAGAGGAGGAGTGGGGTAAGTAGGTATTTCATCACAGAAGGCATCGATCTAAAACGTTTGGATGTTAATAAAATGAAAAGATTTTGGCTAAGTGTTGCGAAGATAAAGCTTTTGCGGGGGCTTTGCCTTAGAAATATGTTAAATATTTACACTATACTTTTTAGAATTCAAACTTTATCACTAATTTCGTTGTTGCAACAACTGATTAGAACAACATTATTTATCACCATTCTAAATAAATTCAGGAAATCATGGCACACGAAATTACAGATAATAACTTCGAAGAATCTGTACTAAACTCTGGACAGGTCGCATTATTAGATTTTTGGGCACAGTGGTGTGGCCCTTGTCGTGCAATTGCTCCAATCGTGGAGGAGTTGGCCGCAGAATATGAAGGTAAAGCAATTATCGGAAAAGTAGATGTAGATAAAAATCAAGAGATTGCGCTAAAATACAACATCCGTTCTATCCCTACGATCTTGATCGTAAAAGATGGAGAAATTGTAGATCGCCATGTAGGTGCTACAACTAAAGCGGTATTGAAAGGGAAATTAGATAAGCACCTCAGTGCATAATTTATGTTATTACTGCCTACGAGATGATATGAGTTGTTCTTATTTTGAGAATAACTCATATTTTTTTGCTGTTTAGCGCAATTTAAAGACCTCCATAATGGTATTATTTCCCACCTTTATCTTATAAAAAGATTTACCCTGATACTCCTCATAATCTTGTGGATGCCCTCTGTAATTCGTGAGGAAATAATCAGACTGATGAGAATCAGTAATCTCAATTCGATTGCGGAGTGCTGGAGGAAGCCCTTGCCAGTTCATATCTCCTGGTAAATTGAGCGTAGAGATCTTAATTTTGGGTCTAGGATCTCTTTCTAAAATATAATAAAAGGCTGCCTTATAAGATACTCCCCAATAGTCAAGTTCATAATGCTTACGTAGGGACTCTTCCTCAGAAGACATCAGGTAGTTGAAATATACTTGTTGATGTGGATAATTCCGAATCATAAAGGTACTCAGCCCCAAAAAGTAGAGCAAAAGAACGGCCCCAATACCCCATTTTATTCTGGTTGAGTTTATTTTTTGTAAACCATATATTCCTAATAGAATGAATGAAGGGTAGATGAAAAATACATGCCTCCAACTATCATAAACCACCGAATTAAGGAGAATAACTGCCAAGATTGGAACATAGCAGGAAGCTAAATACATCAATTGGTTTCGGTCAACTTTATCTTTGAAAAAATGAAGAGGCCTTTTTATGAAATCGATTAAAAGTACAAGACTTCCCCCCAAACCCATCACCAAGAAGGGGATTGGGGTTGTAATGCCAATCCAAATAGGGAGATAGTCCCATTTTAAATCAGTGGCAGGAGTTAATTGCCCCTGATGCATTACTGCTCCCTCAAATCTAAATTTCGACATATTTTTGAAAGCAAAGTCAAAGTTCTCGAAAGGGTTGGGCCATAAAAAAGGCCAGAGTGTATAGATACTCAGCAAGCAAAATAGTAAAAACAAAGCTATCTGCAAGAGCTTTTGTCTCCGCTGTCCCCGACTAGTCATATCCCAAATCAGGTAAAATAGCAAATAGCATAGCATAAGTACCCCCATGATCCTGATATTGATGAGTAATCCCACAGCTACGGCAGCCAAGAGATAATCTATAGTCCTTTGGTGATATAGGGCCTTTGCTGCTGTATAAAAGCTAATAATAAACATTCCCAAAAAGGGGAGGTCTTTGCTATTGTAAAAAGAATGTGCATAAATTCTTGGGTGCAAAATCAATAGGAAAAAGCCAAGTGCTGCCCAGTAGTTGTTGTTGTATAATAACCTGATGAGCAAGAAAAAACAATAGGCACTGAATAAGAAAAAGAGATGACAGAGCAGATGCCGCATGGGGTAGATTTGACTCTCATCGTTCAAGCCTAACATTTTCTCTATAAAAATGAGTGGCAATTCCACGGCTACGCCATAATCCCGATCTTTCCAGTGAAAAAGCTCCCCATCGCCTTGCATGATGTATCGGTAATTGACTTCTCCAGTATAATGTTGATAGTATTCATCCCAAGCAATTCCATATTGTTGGTAACTGAAAATACCAATAAGAGCCATCCCCAAAAAGAGTAGAAGTCCCAAGTATTTTTCTATAAAGGTAGAAAACTGATGCATCAGCATATCAGAAACGCTTTATTTTTGTTTAAAACTATTCCAGAAGTGTAGACGTAAACCACTTTGGAAACTAAGTGCTTGATTGGCTCCAAAGCCAAAGCGAAAGAAAAGATCAAGCCCTCGAATTTGTGTAGACTTTTGGCTAATAGCTGCAATACCTCCTGCAACTTCCAGCAGGTAAGTAAGAAATTGGGTGTTGATATCATCAGGGCTATTGTTGCCTCTTGCATAAAGGTGTGTACGGTTGAGCTGCATTCCTGATGCAATATTGAGGCTAATAGCAGAGCTATGATGTTTTTTGATGGGGAGAAATGCTCTTAGCAAAAAAGGAAATTGGAGTTGCCCCAAGCCCTGATAGTTTTGCCGATTTAGGCTAAATGGTGCAAAGTTCACCCCTGCTTCCAGCCCTAAAGCCCAGTTGCGAGCTTGCCCTACCCAAAGCCCTGCACTGAGGTCGGGGAGGAGGTTCAACACCTGTCCAGTGGAGCGGTCCGAGCCATCTGAAATAATATTGTTGGGTAAATGACAGCGCTGATAAAGGCTATAAGATGGATTTACATAATATCCTAGCCTCAAAGGAAGCTCTTGTGCTTTTAGAAAATTGAATCCTAAGAAGTAGGTAAATAGAATAAGGGTTGCAATACGCATCATGAACTATGCTAAGGTTTTTGCCATTAAATTTTTGTAAAAATGCAGATTTCTATGCAGACTGAACAATTTATATCCATTTTTTTACCTTGAGATCACTGACTTCTAATCTTATTACCTAGAATAAATCCAAAAATTCCAGTGAGCAAAATACCCAAGGTGGTTTGCAGTAAGTGTAAGACATCAACCAATGGTGAGATGTTGACCACATGGTCAGAAGATATGGCCACCATATTTTTTAGGCTAATTTCTAAAGCTTTGAGATAAGAACTTAGAGATATTTCTGGAGCAGCATAATAGAAATAGGCAAAAAGAAAAATGATGAAGATATAGGTAGCAATCATTTTTAGGATACTTTCACCATATCCAAACATTAGGTCACTCAGTAAATTCCAGAAAATTTTAAAACTATGCTGAATTTTGAAGCCTATAGGACTGGGTTGAAGGAGTTCTGCAAGCATACGAGAGCGTTCCATTCTTCTCCCTTGCACATAAGCCCAATTAGCATCTTCCATAAAACCTCTGCTGGTCCATAGGCCATTTAGCGTCTTGTAGATATCTTCAGCATCAGCATAGCGGTTGTTCAGAGATTTGTCAGGATTCCAATCGGATATAGCATCCTTTTGATCATTTTTGCGAGGGCCAAGATCGTGTTTTTTCCAATCTATGAGAAATTGGCGATATGCTTTCTTTTGTTGCTGAATGATTTTACCATGTTCTAGATTTGTTCTACGAATCGTTGCAGCATCGCCAAAATAGGTGTAGAACAAGCTACTATGGGCAATTTGAGCTGATCTGAAAATGACAACGCCCATTAAGAATGCCCGATAAAAATCACAAAAATCGATCTGGGCTGACTCAAAAGTCGCTTGGTCAATCTTGGCATATCGAAAGTCTGTCCATGTGATCCATGCATTTCTAAATCTACAGTTATTGAGTTGGGCATTTTTGAAAGATACCTCTTCTAGGCTTGGTTTTTCGAGAGGCTCAGAGCAGTCGAAATTACAGTTTTCGAGCA
>CAZOLU010000020.1:0-1445 GCA_964580485.1 uncultured Saprospiraceae bacterium
CACAATAGTAAAGCGGTTCTGCCTAATAGCCCCAGCTATTAAGGTAGGTTCTTTACTTAGCTTTAAAAAAGGCAATTGATCGCCTAGAAAAATACTTGCATAAGCTTTAATAGATCTGCAAAGGATGATCCGATACAATAATTAACATTAATCAATAACACCAACACTAAGTTATGATTCTTTATACTTGGATAGGCAATCAACCCGTTCTTAAAACCGCAGTTATTTTAGGTCTTATCTTGAGTTTTATGGCCTGTAAGGGAGAAAAAAAAGATCTCACCGATGCGGATGATGAAACGGTATACATTTCTAATGAATTGTTAGATGAAAATGTAGAAGAAACCTATGAAATTACTGAAGAAAATACAAGTACAGAAGATCAATTTTCTGGGCTAATAGAAGCACCCAATTCTTATAAAAACTACACAAGGTTGAACGATAGTGCAGAGGAATTTGCAAAAGCCGCAGTTTGGCATGCCGTAAACATGGTATATCCTGAACCCTTTGAGAATCCAGTGGTTGAGGTTTTGCAGTCTAGCTCCAATGGAGATCAACTATCGATCAGTATGAAAATTAGTTGGTCGGATCGATGGACGGGGTCTTATATTATTCAGGGAACCTTGCTCGTCAACCGGGATGGAAGTAATGGGCTGTTCTCTATCACATCCAAGAACTTGAATGCAGAGTCCTTGGAGTTTACATACGATGAAACTTTGTCTGTTAAAGAATTGCCTCTACTTTAGTTTTCTTTTGTTATAAAGCTTTGGAAATGTTTTTGATAAGTATTAAAATAAGTAAAAGGGGATCTGAACCTCAATGTACATACTAAAAAACACAATTATGAGACAAATACTACTCAGCGCTATTTTTTTCTTGGCCATCATGGGCTCTGCCCTAGCTCAATATCCAAGAGGTGGCGGTAATTATGGAGGTGGATATGGAGGGTTTGGTAAACGTCCCTCTGGCACTTATTGTAATGAAAGTCAAAAGGATTTTATCAAACTACATAAAATTGCTATCCATGAGTTTGATGATACTACCTCTAGGGGCTTGATTGAAGTGCCTGTAAAAATACATATTGTAGCTAAATCTGATGGTAGTAAAGCTGTACCTATTCCTGAGGTCAAAACAGCCATCCGGCATCTGAATAGCTATTTCCTAAAAGCTTATATTCGTTTTGTGCCCTTACAAGACTACAACTATATTAGAAATGATGATTTGTACAAGCTGAAACTGGAAAATGAAGATGAGTTGTGTAAAAAATATGATGTTCGTAATGTAATTAACCTATACATTAACTATAAAATTCAAGGGGAACGCAATTCTTTCTGTGGATATACACACATGCCAGATAAAAATAATGTTGATCGGGTATTTATTACTAAAAAATGTTTGAATAACGGAGCTAGTTTGGTTAGACAAATGGGACACTACTTTTCCTTATA
>CAZOLU010000020.1:1455-18961 GCA_964580485.1 uncultured Saprospiraceae bacterium
GAGATTTGTGATACACCCGCCGACCCCGGTTTAAATTCCCAAAATGTGGATGAGCGTTGTGAATTTGTAGGAACGGTTCAGGACGGAAATAGTAAGTTTTACCGACCAATGACCACCAACATCATGTCTGATAATCCTAATTATGCTTGTAGAACCGAACTTACCAAAGAGCAATATCGCCGAATTATGTATGCCGCAGCCTATATCCGAAATTACTTGGAGTTCCCGCTGCCTCCAGATATGAACAAAAAGTTTCTTAAAAGTCTGAAAAAACAGCATGGGGTAGATCTATCCGTAGAACTCAATGTAGATGGTAGAAAACCCAAACTGTTGTTGAATCGCAACTTGTACAAAGTCAGAGGCGAATATCGAGCAGGTAGCAGTTACAAAATGGAAATTACCGTAAACCAAAAAGGCTATCTCTATGTCTTTGAAGGGGACGATCAGCGAGGGCTGAACTTGATCTATCCTTTGGAGGGGGATAAGCAGTTTTTTGAAGGAGGAAAGAAGAGTGTCAGCTTGCCTAGCAAAGGCCGCAGCCTCAAAATAGATCAGAACAATAGCTCTAAGTCCAACTATATTTGTGTACTTTTTTCACGAAAACAACTACCTATCAAAGAGTTTTCAAAAATGGTTAATGCTTTAAGTGAGTCTAAACTAACACTTTTTCAACGATTTTTTGCCGTACACGAAGAACGCATTGTAGCCTCCAAAGATATGGAGTTTAAAAATGCTCAAATCGAGATGTCAGCACTAACCGTTGACCGCCCCTTAGTACCTTTGTTTATTGAGATTACACAGAATTAGGCTATCCAGCCACATTGTATGCAACTTCTTAGCCTGCTAGATCTTTTTTAATCTGGCAGGTTCTATTTTTTATAGATTAAGACTAAGCCATTTTATCTTTTGTATAGCGTAGCACTTCTCATAAATTTGTTTAATTTTACAGAATAAAAAAGTATGCTCTTTTAAACAAAAGCACTTGAAAACAGTTGTAGCATTGTGTCCCTAAGCGACTACTATATATTTTGATAAAAATTATACGACTATCTAATATGGCTAAAAAAGTAATTGTAATTGGTGCCGGTTTTGCTGGATTATCTGCGGCCTGTCATTTGGCAAAAGCGGGCTTTGAGGTAACTATACTTGAAAAGAATGACTGCCCCGGGGGGCGTGCTCGAAAAGTAGAGGTACAAGGCTACACCTTCGATATGGGCCCAAGCTGGTACTGGATGCCAGAGGTCTTCGAAAATTTCTTTGGCCATTTTGGAAAGAAAGTGTCCGATTATTACGAGTTGATTCGTCTAGACCCTGCTTACAAAATTGTGTTTGGGAAGGATGATGAGCTGGCGGTGCCCGCCAAAATGAATGAGCTCAAAGCGCTATTCGAAAGCTATGAGCCTGGTAGTGCTGCCAAGTTGGAGAAATTCCTCAAAGAAGCCGAGTATAAATACAAGGTGGGCATGGGTGAGTTTGTGCAAAAACCAGGGCATTCGATCATGGATTTTGCAGATATTCGAGTCCTTAAAGCAGTGTTTCGTTTGCAGATGCTCAGTAAAATGTCTACGCATGTTGAAAAGTTATTTAAAAATGAGCAACTACGTGAACTCCTGAAATTTCCAGTATTATTTCTAGGGGCTACTCCCGAAGATACTCCGGCTATGTACAGTTTGATGAACTATGCAGACTTGGTCTTGGGTACTTGGTATCCTAAAGGAGGGATGTTTAAAATTGTGGAAGGAATGGTGAGCTTGGCCGAAGAGCTAGGGGTTAAGATAAAATTGAGTCATACGGTCAAGCAAATTTATGTTCCTAATGGTCATGCCCAAAAGGTGCTTACCGATCAAGGGGAATTTGAAGCCGATGTTGTGGTGGCTGGTGCCGATTATCACCATGTTGAGCAGAATTTATTGGAAAAGCGCAGCAGAATGTACAGCGAGAAATATTGGGATAAGCGTACTATGGCTCCTTCTTCTCTACTGTTTTATTTGGGGGTGAATAAAAAACTAGACAATCTTTTGCATCATAATCTCTTCTTTGATGAGGACTTTAAACAGCATGCTATTGAGATCTACAAAGATCCCAAATGGCCTTCCAAGCCTTTATTCTACGCTTGCCTAGCTAGTAAAACTGATCCGAGTTGTGCCCCCGAGGGGCAAGAAAACCTCTTCTTGCTCGTTCCAGTAGCTCCCGACCTTGAAGATACCGAAGAATTGCGGGAGCATTACTACAATGTGGTGATGGATCGCTTAGAGGAACTCAGTGGCCAAAGTATTCGAGATGCAGTAGTCTACAAAAGAAGCTATGCCCACAAAGACTTTATCAAAGACTACAACGCCTATAAAGGAAATGCCTATGGCCTAGCCAATACCCTCAATCAAACTGCCTTCCTTAAACCCAAACTCAAAAGCAAGAAAGTTAAAAACCTGTACTATACAGGACAGCTGACGACTCCTGGCCCAGGGGTGCCTCCTTCGTTGATTTCTGGAGAGGTGGTAGCTGGTGAAATTATTAAAAACTACAAATCTAAATCCTGAGACTGTTGCAAAATCAAGCTTATGAATCATCTAAAACTTTACAACGACACTTGTCAGGAGTGTAGCCAACTTATTACACAGCGATACAGTACCTCTTTTTCTATTGGCATCCGCATGTTTCACAAACGCTTCAGACAGCCTATTTATGCCATTTATGGCTTTGTCCGATTTGCCGATGAGATCGTTGATACCTTTCATCAACATGATAAAAAAACACTGCTAGACCGTTTTCGTAAAGATACTTACCTAGCTATAGAAGAGGGAATTAGCCTCAATCCTGTACTTCATGCTTTTCAGCAAGTTGTCAACCAATACAAAATTGAACATGAGCTAATTGATGCCTTTTTGGATAGTATGGAGATGGATTTACATTTCAACACCTATGAGGATAGTCTTTACAAAAAGTATATTTATGGCTCTGCGGAAGTGGTGGGCTTAATGTGTTTGAGGGTGTTTTGTCACGATCAGGAAGGCTTATACGACCAACTTAAAGATCCAGCCTGTGCTTTAGGCTCTGCTTTTCAAAAAGTGAATTTTTTGAGAGATATGAAAAGTGATTATGCTGAACGTGGTCGAGTCTATTTCCCAGGGGTAGATTATACCCAGTTTAATGATGAGATCAAACAAGAAATTGAGATGGATATCCGCCGTGATTTTGAATTTGCCTATCAAGGCATTATTCAATTGCCCAAGGGCTGCCGATTTGGGGTTTATGTTGCCTACAAGTACTATCTCAACCTCTTTAATAAAATTTGCAAAGCTCCTGCAGAGCGGGTCGCCGAGGAGCGTATCCGTATTCCCAATGGCGGCAAGCTTTATATCTTGGGCAAGTCTATGATTCGAGCACAGTTTAACATCCTTTAGATGGACCTGAAAAATAATAAATTGGCTAAGATAGGGGCAGCTCTGGCATTAATAGGGCTGCCTCTTCTTTGGATTACTTACCTTACTTTTATTACTAACTTTAATTTTGATGCAGATGCGGCCAAAATTGTAAATAAAACGAATTGGCAGCTCAGTTTTGGAGAGCATCAACAATGGTACCTCTGGATCAACCTGGGTACTTTTTTCTTCCCCTTAATCCTTTCTTTCGATAAAAAAGTACATTTTTATAAAAAATTGAAATTTCTACTCCCTGCTATTTTGGTAGTAGGGGCATTCTTTATTGCTTGGGATGTCTATTTTACCGAACTAGGAGTATGGGGCTTCAATAACCGTTATTTTGACCAGACTCTCCTTGGGTTGCCTATTGGCGAATGGTTGTTTTTCCTTACAGTACCCTATGCCTGTGTGTTTATACACGAATGTTTGATCTGTTATTTTAAAAAGGATTGGCTGCAAAAATGGGATAGGGCAATTACTCTGACATTGGTGGGGCTCTTTGCTATTATTGGACTTACACATGCTTTTCAGGCTTATACGGGGTGGACCTTCCTGCTCAGTGCGGGGTTTTTACTCTTTCATTTTCTCTTTATCAAAAATACCTATCGAAGTCGATTTTATGTCGCCTATCTCATTAGTATTATCCCCTTCATCTTAGTAAATGGAATCTTAACTGGAGCTTTTAATGAAGAGCCGGTAGTTTTGTATAATAATGCTCACAACCTGATGTCAAGTCTGGGGACACGCTTTATTACAATTCCTTATGATGATTTTATCTATGGATTTTTGTTGATCATGATGAATGTTACAATCTATGAAGGATTGAGGCAATATTATAATCAACACAAAGCCTATAACGATGAAGAAGAATAGGTCGGTAATGGATATGGGATTTTAAAATGATACACAAAAGCATCCACTTTATTAAGCTAAAGGGGAACTCAAAAAGATCAAGATACAAAAGTAGGCATTAGGAATTGTATCCTACTTGATCTGAGGAAGGAAAGTAAGATATATAGGATAGAATATGTATAACTTAAAACGAGACTGCTACCCTGCAGTTAAGCTTCTTCATTCAGAAATGTCTTAATAGCTTTATCTAATTGTGCTATTTTGTTATGATTGATGCTATACAAAATCTCTTTACCATTACGTTGAGGAATAACTAACTTAGCAAGACGAAGAATACGAAGGTGCTGAGAGGTGATAGACTGTTCTAGGTCTAGAGCATTATAAATACTATTCACATTGGTCAAGGGATTTTTATCAATATAATTCAAAATCTCAAGACGGAGGTGGTGAGTAATAGCTCGCAGAAGTTCAGAAGCATCTTCTAAGTAATTTTCATGAATACTTTCAGCAATGATAGGTTCCTCATAGTTGGAAGGGCTGTGGTCAGACTTATAATTCATAGCGATTGGTATTTAAAATTCCCCAAGTAGCTGCCGTAGGCAAAATATTACTGATAAAAGAATGTCGAAAAACAAGAAATGCTATTGTGCAAGTTGTTGGATGAGTGTACCAATTTCGTCAAGACATTGGCGATTCAGACTATAGTGAATATATTTTCCCTCTCTTGTTGCCTGAACGATATTGACTCTACGTAAAATAGCGAGATGTTGTGAGGCAACAGATTGCTCTACCCTCAACTTGACATAAATATTAGTGACAGTCATTTTTTTGTTTTGCCACAGCAATTGAATAATACGCTTACGGAGATCATGTTCTACAGCACGTAGAGTCAATACAATTTTACGCAATTCTGGATAGAGTAGTTGAATGTTGCGCTCTCCATGCTCAAATTCATAGCATTCAACTTTCTTTTTCTTAGCTCTCATACAACCACTATTTCGGTTTTGGTATAAAAAGATGGATAGTTTGTAAAATGGAATTTTTAAACAGTTTCTTGAAATAATCTCATGAAATGCAAGTGCTTGTCATCAAATTACTCAAATATTAAAACTAAGAATGTGTAGAAATGTTTAACTAAATGTATGCTTTTTTAATGTTACTACATTTTTTTATGAAATACCTAGTTGGGGTTAATCTTCTTCTTTGGTAATAATAGGGTCTACAATCTTTTTTCCATTAGAGTAAACCTTAGTCAACTTACTACCATCTGTGTTGTAGATAATATAATTACCATCAAGTTTTCCATTTCTAAACTCAATAGAGTAGCGTAGGTCTCCTTTCAAGTCATAACCAACAAGTTGCCCACTATAACGCCTTTTATTGACCTTAAAAGCATTGAGGCGTTGGGTATAAAACTCTTTATCTCCCAATATGAAAAATTCTTTACTATTGTTGAGGTTTTCCTGATAGCTCAATGCTATACGTTTACAATCCTTAGGTAGTTTTTTGGGAAGTTCTGAGATCTTGAGTTGGTGTGTCTTAACATTCAACTCCCAATTTTTATAAATCTTGATACTCTCTGCCTTCTGAGCTTGGATACTAATAAAGGGTAGTAGAAACAATGCAAGTAGCGTAAAGTGTTTCATACAATGGATGTTTTGGATGTTATAAAACCGTACATATTTTCGAGGTCTGTGCCAAAGGAGTCCTTGGGACCTTTGGCATAGGATTCAGTAAAATTCATTGAACTTCAATTGGTGTACGGTTATGTATTAAATTTTACTTTGATTTGTTAAACTATAATCACTCGACAGCTCTGAGGCAAAAACTATACCTAAGCTTCTTTTAATATGGAGGCTATAAAAACGACAAACATTCGTGGGGTATTTTCCCCACGAATGTTTGGCTAAGCTTTTGTGAAAGGACTAGCACTCAACAGTCCTCACAAAATTATAAATTGCGGAAGTTTAATCTTCCTTTTCCTCTTCCAAAGATGCGGTAGCTTCTTCCAGTGCTTCACCCTCTTCAGAGCTGCTTGATTCATCAGTTTCAGAGGACTCTTCTTCATTCGAAGGGTTGAAGATGCTTTCATAGATCTCATCCAACTCCTCTGGCGTTACCGTTTTGATGTCCTTACCAAAGTCTTCATCAAGCGAACGCAAAACCTTAGTTTCTAGAATTTGCTCAGCATATCTGCGTACCGTATTTTCATCTTTCATAAGTTCCTCTACATGACCATCAAAAAGTGGGTGATAAGGAGGGATTTGGAATCCATATTGCTGAGCAAGTGCGTAGCGAAGGCGTTGTTCGATGTCTTGTTGTGTAACTTCAATGGCTCGCTGCTCAGAGAGCTGATCGAGAATGAGGGACCAACGCAATCGACCAAGAAATCCATCAAGTCTTTCATCTGAAAGATCTTCTTCTCCAGATTCCTTCAGCCAATCTCTAAGAAACTCTTTAGGCAATTCCATATCCTTATTAGCCTCAGTCAAGGTTTCATAAATATGGCGATAGTAGATGTTGTTGATTTGTGGCTGGTATTGATTCGCAACATCTTCTTTGAAGCGAGCCAAGAAGGCTTCTTTATCTTCAAACTCATCCTCTGGATAGACTTTTTTGAAAAATTCCTCATCCAGCTCAGCGATTTTCAATCGTTTGATTTCCAGAATTTCGAGCTCTGTGGCTGTATTCAGTTGCTCAACATCTACCTCCTCTAAATCATAAAAGAAGCGTCCAGCCTGCTCTGGAGTCAAAGCATTATCTAGATCATAAAGGGAAGCTTCAATTTTATCTCCTACACTAGCCCCAATGAGTTGATCTTTCAGTTCATCCGCTACTTTATCTAAAGTGATATAAGTACTTTCCTCAAACATGCCATCCTCCTTTACTTCCCCATTCTCCAGTTCACGCAAGGCCACTTGTAGCATATCTTTATCCTGTACAATAGTCACCCCTTCCTCAAAACCTGAACTATGTTGTTTGCGCAATTGTTTTACTTCTTCTTGAAAGGCCTCTTCCGAAACTTCTACCTCATAGTAGGGGAGTAGTTGCTCGACATCAATGCCCTGCACCTCAAAAGCAGGTACATAAACTATTTCAATATCCATCTTCACATCTTGTGGGCGTTGGATAGAAGTGTCTAAGGTGTTTTTAGGAATAGGCGGCCCGAGTACTCTCAGCTTTTCATTTTGAATAAATTGCTGTACCTCTGTATCAATCAACTGGTTAATCTCTTCAAAAAGGATGCTGTTGCCAAATCGGCTACGGAGCAAATTTAGTGGAGCTTTTCCCTTTCGAAATCCTTTTAGATCTACAGTTTTGCGATACTCTCGGAGTTTTTTATCTACTAATTTAAGGTATTCCTCACTAGGAATCTCTATCGTTAGGGTAGCAGTATGAGCTTCATTATTGAAAGCATGCGTTGATGTTGGCATTTATGCAAAATTTTCAAAATTCCAGAAATAATAAATTTAATCAACTTGATGAAAAAGCTAATAAAAGCTATTCAAATAAGATAGCACAGCATAGCCATAAAAAAAAGCACAAGCCAAGAATCTTATGCAGATGCACGTGATTCAAAACTTGCACTTTTGGCACTGCGTGCTGAATTGGTGCGGGTAGAGGGACTCGAACCCACACACCTTGCGGCACTAGATCCTAAGTCTAGCGTGTCTACCAATTCCACCATACCCGCGTCATTTTTAGCAGTCGCAAATATATCACAATTCATTTAATAAAAACAAATTTTCAGCAAAAAAATCTAAAAAAAAGTTTTTGAGCGCAGCATTTTATCCCAAAAATAAGTTTAAAACTAAGTAGAATAGCGAGCTGTATGTGATGAAAAAACTTCTGAAAAACTAAAAACAAATTCATCAAAATTTGGCAATTCCTTTAAATCCTCCTAACTTTCTATATTCTTTTAAATTAGGTAGTGATTTGCTCATATATGATGAATACAGATTTTAAACTAGGAATAGAGCTTCCTGCGGCTAAGGACAATATCAACCCTCAAGAGTATGAGGATATCCTTGCAGCTTTTGAAGCGATGCTAGATGCTTGGCGGCGGAATTTTGGCGACAAAGACGAAAGTGAAATGCGCCTTGCTTTTGAGTTGGCACTTCGTGCACACAGTGGGCAACGCCGAAAATCAGGTGAGCCCTATATTCTACACCCCATTGAGGTGGCCCGTATTTGTACAGAAGAGTTGGGGCTAGGGCGTACGGCAATCATGTCGGCCTTGCTACATGATGTTGCAGAAGACACTGCGGTTACACTGGAAATGATTCGCAAGGTCTTTGGAGATCGTATTGCGATGATTGTCGATGGCTTGACCAAGTTTTCGAGCCTAGCTAATGTTCGTGAGCACATGATTGAAAGCCCTCAGGCCGAGAATTTTAAAAAAATCTTGCTCACCATCTCCAAAGATGTGAGGGTGGTGCTCATCAAAATGGCAGATCGCTTGCACAATATGCGTACCTTGGGTGCGATGCCCCAACACAAACAGCTCAAAATCGCTTCAGAAACAAGCTATATTTATGCACCCTTAGCACATCGACTAGGTTTTTACACCATCAAAAATGAGTTGGAAGATCTGGTTATGAAAATTATTGAGCCAGAGCAATTCCGTTTTATTGTTCAGAAATTAAAAGAAACTAAAAAAGAGCGAGAAGCTTATATCGCCGACTTTATTCACCCGATCCAAGAAGCCCTAAATAAAGAGGGGTACTCCTGTGATATTTTTGGAAGAGCCAAGTCCATTTCTTCCATCAACAACAAGCTAAAGAAAAAACAAGTCCCTTTTGAGGAGATTTATGACCTCTTTGCTATTCGGGTAATTGTAGATGTGCCTTACGAACGGGAGAAATCGGCATGCTGGAACATCTACTCCGTAATTACCGATTTTTATACTCCAGTGCCAGAGCGTCTGAAAGACTGGATTTCGATGCCCAAAGCTAATGGCTATGAATCTCTACACACCACGGTGATGGGCCCTAAAGGGCGATTCGTAGAAATCCAAATTCGCTCTAAACGCATGAACGAAATTGCAGAACTAGGGTTTGCTGCACACTGGAAATACAAGGGGGTAAAATCACAGGATAGCATCTTTGAAAATTGGCTCAACAAAGCTCGAGAGCTCCTCGAAAATCCCAATAATGATGCAATTGACTTTCTCAATGATTTTAAATCAAACCTCTTTGCAGAAGAAGTGTATGTGTTTACCCCAAAAGGGGAGTTGCGTTTTTTCCCAAAAGGTGCTACTGCATTAGACTTTGCCTTCGACATCCATTCTGAAGTGGGCTATCACTGCAAGGCCGTCAAAGTAGCGCAAAGGATTGTACCTTTAAGCTATGAACTAAGGAATGGCGACCAACTTCAGGTCATCACTGCCAAAAGCCAACGCCCTAATGAAGATTGGCTAAAGATTGTAAAGACAGGGAAAGCCCGATCTAAAATAAGACAAGCCCTTCGTGAAGAAAGACTGAAGCAAGGTGCTTTGGGTAAGGAAATACTAGATCGGAAACTCAAAGCTTTGAAACTGGAAGATGACGAAAATGTAGATCTCATTGTCAAGCATTTTGATTATGAGAATCGACTTGATCTCTACTACAACATATACATCGATGCGGTCAATCTCAACGAGTTGAAGAACTTGGAGGTGGAGAATGGTAAGCTGCTGCTAAATCCTAAAGAAAACCGTCTACCTGGAACAGGAGAACCTATTGAGGAAGTGCAGAGCAAAGAAAAAACTAAGGTTCAACCTCTTGCTCGCAAACGCAAGTTCAAAAAACCTAAGCTGATTGTGGATGGAGAAGATGCTTCCAACTATGTTTATTCTCTGGCTACCTGCTGCAACCCCGTATTGGGTGATGATGTTTTTGCTTATGTTACTTCCAAGCATGGTATTAAGATTCACCGCACCACCTGTCCTAATGCAGAATACCTGCAAGCAACCTTTGGTTATAGAATCAAAAAAGCAGAATGGGTGGAGTCTATGGGATCTTCCTTTTTGGCAGATCTGTTGATAACAGGAATGGATGATATGGGCGTGGTACAACATCTTTCAGATATTATCACCAACCGACTCAACCTCAATATGCGATCTTTCTCTATGACTGGAAGCGAAGGCCATTTCGAGGGGCGAATCAGTGTAGTGGTACACAGCAAAGAGCAACTCAATCAGGTAATTCTTGCCATCAAGGAATTAGACGAAGTCAATACCGTAGCAAGGATAGTCTGATAGATCTTCGCCTTTTCCGCCTTTTATTTGTACTTTTGTATGCTGAAAAATATTACTTCCCTCAATTTATTGACCAAATCAATACATGGCTAGCAATAAAAAAGAAGATCAGATTATAGAGGAAGTGGTTAAAATATTCTCCACTTATTTAGAAAAGAATGGCTTGCGCAAAACACCTGAACGTTTTGCGATCTTAGAGGAAATTTACAAAAGAGATGACCACTTTGATGCTGAGGCTCTCTATATTCACATGAAAACCCAGAACTATCGGGTAAGTCGTGCTACCGTTTACAACACTCTGGAGTTGCTTGTTTCCTGCGATCTCGTGCGCAAACATCAGTTTGGTAAAAATTTGGCGCAGTACGAAAAAGCCTATGGATATAAGCAACATGACCATGCGGTTTGTATTGAAACTGGTGAGGTGTTCGAATTTTGCGATCCTCGTATTCAGCAAATCAAGAAGACAGTTTCAGAACTTTTAGATTTTGACATTACGCACCACTCCTTAACCTTCTATGGATATAGCAAACAGGGAAGAGCGGAACGAGATAAAAAATAAGCTATGGCCTACTCCTTTTCTACCCAAGATGATATTCAAATTCTAAAATTAGATGATCTCTGGAATCCTGTGGAGAATGATCAGCTTGTAAAAGAAGTTGAGCAACGTATTGTCAAAGGACAAAGCTCCTATCTCATTGATTTTTCAGAACTTCCTTTTATGAATTCCAATGGACTAGCTTTTCTTATCTCAATTCTCACCCGTGCTCGTTCGGCTGGAGGAGAGGTGGTGATTGCCAATATTTCTGAAAAAATTGAGCAAATCCTTGTAATGACTCGACTACATTCTACCTTCCAAGTGGCGGATACTCTGGAAGAGGGGCTGGCTATGCTCCCCAAAGACCCCAAGAATTAGCAGGCGGATTTTGAAATACTGGATTTAGGGGGTGTGCCAACTACCGTATTTGGGAGATTAAAATACTTTAGGTAGGTTAGATTTGCAGATTATTCTGTATCTTAACAATTGTACTCCAATAACTATCTACTACCCAAAAACCTAAATTCATGTTCGGAATTATGCAACCTGAGCGTTCTTGCTCTATTGATCGAACTGATCCCAGCTATCATTATCACCGTCAACATTATTGTGGAACTTGCAAAACAATGGGGCAACGCTATGGGCAGCGTTCTCGGCTTTTGTTGAATTTTGATACCGTATTTATGGCCGAACTGCTTTCCGATATATTGGAGGAGGATGCGAGCCAATGGGCCAACAGCTTTCAGACGGTTAATAAATGCTTTCATTTGCCCAACTCTAAGACAAAGATTCCCTTTTCTTTGGAATATGCAGGAGCCGTCAATGTTTTTTTAGGTGGACTAAAGATCAATGACCATCGGCAAGATAGCCGATTGAGTTGGGGCTGGCGCAGCCTAGGGCTGCTCTTCAACAAAGCCCTGCGTCGCAGCCAAAGGCAGCTGCAACAATGGGGCGCAGCCCCTAAGGAACTCTGGAATTTAGCAGAGACACAACAAGCAATAGAACAAGACGAGATTCCCCAAACAAGCAACTTGGCAGAGCATCTTGCTCACTATGCTGAACCAACCGCCCTCATCACTGCCCGCCTCTTTGCTCAGGCTATGGAACAAGCCCGTAAAACAGCATTAAAAGACTCGTTTTATCAATTGGGCTATGCCTTTGGGCGTTTGGCCTATGCTTTAGATGCCGCAGAAGATCGAGCCAAAGACCTGACGCAGGGACAATTCAACCCCTTTGCGAACTATTGGGAAGATTGCTTGGATGAGGCGCATGAGCAGGAAATCCAAAACTTGGTATTAAACTGGCAAGAGAAGGTAGTGAATACTTTAGCAATGCTACCCCTGAGTCCCGAACGTTTGGAGATTTATGCTGGTCGCCTGATGACTAATGTTGCCAAGCGATTAGCCAAACCACAGGTCATGCCCTTAACCCCCATGCAGCGTATCCAGCTGCGCTGGCAACATGCCCAGGAATTTGCAGAAAAAATGACCTGTGATAGCCCTAAGTCGGCATTAACCCTAGCGAAAAGACAGTTTATCACCCTCTCCGTTTTTATGCTGCCAAGAACGCCTCAACAGATTGAGGATCCAAATGGTATTGGCTTTTGGGGGTTTCTTACGGCCTTGCTAACAACTATGGGGCTGGTCTATGGGATGCGTTCTATGGGGCGGAGTAGGGGCGAGAAAGAAAAGAAAAAGAAAAGAAAACGCTGGCGAAAAGGCTGGTGGCGACCTCGAAATTGGTTCAGACGGCGGAGAAAAGGTTGTTGTAGCGAATGTGACGATGCTTGTTCGGAATGTTGCTTTATCTTTGTAGGGGGCTTTTTAGCGGCGGTGATCTTAGCTATGTTGGTTGGGTTGATTATTGGTGCAGTGAATATTATGGCACTGAATCTGGGCTTGGGTTGGTTCCTCTTTGGATTTATGGGCACCATGCTGCTGATAACAAGCATTCTCTTATATTCTGCTGAAGAGGGGGGGATCGCCTGTTGCAAATCTAGCTGTCCCATTTTTGGTACGGGGGGCATAAGTTGCTGTGACATGACGGATGAGTTCGCAAGCTTTAATCCTGTGGTATTGGTGCTAACCCTACTCAGCTTTCTTGCTACGGCTATTTTGGGTATTGTGCTAGCTACGGGTGCTGCGGCTACCGTAGCGGCTGTCACTTCTGGCTGGTTGCTTTTTGTGTTTTCATTATTATTTATAGGGGGACTGCTATATTTGGGAGCTAGTATATATTATCTTTGATTTGGAATGATCGACCAAAAGCATTGATATGAAGTTGATGCAAATATTAAAAATAAAATGAATAGATTTAAGTTGTTCTGCGGACTGCTACTACTCCTTTTTTCAAGCTGTAGAAAGGACAGTTCTCCACCAACTGTTGAAATTTATAGTCTTCTAGAAATGACCATTACTGCTAGTCCTGGAGATAGTATTGTGTTTGAAGGGCGTTTTAGTGATCCTAAGCGGCTTGGGCGATTGGAGATGGTGGAATTGGTCAACAATAGTACACAAACGCTTCTAAAAACCATCGAAGATTTTGATTCCAAACGATCACATGAGTTTAGGGAAGTGTATTGGGTTGGAGCGAATCGCCAGTCAGGGGATGAAATTCAGATAGATTTTATAGGCTACGATCAGCCAGGCAACAACAGTATTGGAAGAAGAACCATAAGGGTGCAGTAAGCAAAATTACTTTGTTTTAAACATTTGTATTTGCTCTATGTTTTAAGCATAGATGAATATTCATCAAAAACCAAAATCTCATCCAATGTTTGGACTATTCAAAAAAGATCCAGTAAAGAAACTGGAGAAAAAACATAAACAACTCATGGAAGAAGCCATGAATATTCAACGATCTGGAGATCTGCGCCTTTATGCTGCAAAGATTGAAGAGGCAGAAAAGCTGGAGCAAAAGATTGCTCAGTTAAAGGCAAAAGGCTAGCATTTTCAACTAGATCTATTGGTGCTCTAAGCACTCGGACAATACTAATCCTACTGCATTTTTTGATCTTTTTCCAAATAATTGTGTTAAAAAGCCTCGTCAAAGCTTAGGCTGTGACTGCGTTGTGCTCAGCTTTTATGCTACTAACACAAGCTAGTCCAGTTTACTGCGTTTATGTCTTATTCTTTGAAAAAATCTCTTCAGAATCCATTGTACGATTGCTATTGTCCGATTACTTAGAGCATGTTTAAATTATG
The DNA here is from genome assembly GCA_964580485.1 of uncultured Saprospiraceae bacterium. Classification (GTDB taxonomy): domain Bacteria; phylum Bacteroidota; class Bacteroidia; order Chitinophagales; family Saprospiraceae; genus Saprospira. The sequence goes on from CAZOLU010000020.1 coordinate 15,703, forward strand.
GTAGAATACTTAGCGAGGCGGTGAAGTTCCTCGCTAAGCATTATGTAATAACTTCTAGGACAGAGCATTAAGTATGCTGCTGGCACTTTTGTAAATTTAAGGGATTACTCCTGTAAAGATGAGCTTAACCAAAGTATTCAAGATCCGCCTACTTGAGCATATTCATTTCTACTTCCCGAGTGATTTTGCGTACCATCCCCAACAGAATACGACCACGACCTCCCACTTCGCTAAAGCTTGTGATACCATTTGTCAGCATATTTTCGATGATTTGCTGCCAACGAACAGGACCAGTCAATTGGTTGATCAAATTTGTCTTAATTTCAGTTGTATCTGTTACAGGCTGTGCCACTACATTCTGGTAAATAGGGCAGAAAGGAGTACTAAATTCAGTGGCTTCGATAGCCGCTTGTAGGCGTTCTTGGGCGGATTGCATCAATGGCGAGTGGAAAGCGCCTCCAACTTTTAGAGGAATGACTTTAGCACCTTTTTCTTTTAGTTGCTCAGAAGCTAAGTTTACTCCTTCGATACTTCCTGAGATGACTAACTGTCCCGGATTGTTGTAATTGGCAGGAACTACTACGGCCTCAATCCCTGCACAAACCTCCTCTACGATGGTATTATCTTTAATCATAATAGCGGCCATAGTTCCCTCCGTTTCTTCGGTAGAAGCTTGCATCGCCATTGCTCTTTCCGAAACTAGCTTTAGTGCATCAGCAAACTGCAAAGCCCCACTAGCGACCAAAGCTGTAAATTCGCCAAGCGAGTGACCTGCTACGGCATCAGGCTTGATGGCTCCACTTTTCGTCTGATAAGTGATAATAGAGTGTAGAAATACAGCAGGTTGTGTGATTTTAGTTTGGCGTAGATCCTCCTCACTGCCCTCAAACATGACTTTTGCAATATCAAAGCCTAGAATTTCATTAGCTTGCTCAAATAGTGCCTTGGCTTCGGTAGAGGCTCCATATAAATCCTTGCCCATACCTACAAATTGGGCACCCTGTCCAGGAAAAATAAAAGCTTTCATTAGGTTGGTTCTTTTAGGTTATTATAAATTATCATGTATCATAGTTCATGTCTACATGTATCATGTATCATCTGCTAGGAAATGTGTAGACCTGACGGCTGACAGATGAGAACATGACTCATAATTAGTTTTGCATTTTTACTACTTCCGTAGGGCCTTGCATTTCATTGCGAATAGCTATCTGTCGGAGTGTATTGCGAGTCACTTTTAAAAAGGCTTCTTTGGTCATGGGTTCATCGTCCAAAATTGCGGGCAAGCCACGATCGCCTCCTTCTCGGATCGCCTGAACAATAGGAATTTGTCCCAGTAATACGGTATTGGCTTCTTTAGCCAGCTTTTTCCCCGCTCCTTCACCAAAAATATAGTATTTGTTATTGGGTAGCTCCGCAGGAGTAAACCAAGCCATATTTTCTACGACCCCCAAAATGGGAACATTGACATTGGGCAAGCGAAACATATTCATTCCCTTAATTGCATCGGCATAGGCTACATTCTGAGGGGTAGTAACCATCACCACACCCGTAACTGGTACCGTTTGTACCAAGGTAAGTTGCACATCTCCGGTACCTGGAGGCAAATCAATGACCAAAAAGTCCAATTCTGGCCAAAGACAGTCTTGAAAAAACTGCTTGATGATCCCAGCTAGTCTTGGTCCTCGTAAAACTACCGCCTGCTCTGGCTCGATAATATAGCCAATAGAAATAGACGGAATTCCATATTTTTCAATAGGAACAATTTTGGGTTGCCCATGTACATCTTGGATTTTGGGACGCTCTCCTTGCAGCCCCAACATAGTAGGCACCGAAGGCCCATAAACATCAGCATCCATCAAGCCGACTTTTGCTCCAAGGTGTTGAAGACCCAAAGCAAGATTGACCGCTACCGTACTTTTTCCCACGCCTCCCTTTCCAGAGGCTACCGCAATAATATTTTTGATATGAGGAGTAACGGTATTGGCAGACTGCTGTGTGGTATTTTGGGCTTTGGCTTTTACATGTACGTGCACCTCTGCGTCTGGATAAACCTCATTTACCGCAGCAATACAGGCAAAATTTAATTCCTGTTTTGCTGGACTTTGCAAAGAGGGGAGGAGTAGTGTAAAACTGATATTTTTTTCATCAGTTATCAAGTTCTCTACCATCCTTCTGCTGATAATGTCTTGCCCTGTTTGAGGATCTAAAACCTTGCTTAATGCTTCTATAATTTTTTGCTTATCTAATTCCATATTTTGTTATTTTATTACTTATAACAGTGTATCTTTCTCAAAAACTTAATACAATAAAGCTAGATAAGTTCGCTATTGAAGTGCAAAACTACTTAATTTTTGACCGATCCTCCAAATTAAGGCGTAGAAAGCCTTGAAATTTATTTACTTCTTCTCCAAATAAGGTAGCCTATGGGGGCAGCTAAAAGCAAAGCCAACCCAATCAGCAATAAATAGCCTCTTTGTTTATCCGCTTTGGTTCGAATTTTAATAGGGTGGTAATCTCCAATTTGTATAAATGCTGCCCAGAAGGCGGGGTGTGCTGCAAATTCAGTCCCACTTTCTACGTATTTTAATTTGGCTTTTTGCAAAGCTTCAGCTTTGGTCATCCCCCGGCTTAGGTTGCGGTAAAAGTCGGTCATAATCAGAGCCGTTGACATATCATTGACTTCCCACATACTCACCACCAAAGAAGGAACCCCAGCATACATAAACGACCGAGCAAGGCTCATTACCCCCTCACCCTCTTGAAATTTGCCATATCCTGTTTCGCAAGCAGAAAGTACGACCAATTGAGCATCGAGGTGAAGATGGGCAATCTCATAAGCCTGTAGGAAATTATCTTCCAAACTATCTCCATTTTCTGTAAAAGCTAGTGAGGATAAGATAGGGTGTTTTTTATTCAAAAGCGCATGCATGGCGAGATGAATTACGCCAAACTCGCTAGCAGTGTCCTTAAAAATCTTTTCATTGCTCCATGCTCCGGTCAAAAACTGCCCTTCAAACAACTTTTCCAATTGCAAGACTTCTTTTTGAGCAGCAGGAAGATCTTGAAGATTTTGCCGCATATTTCTAAGCTGCGCAGATCGATTGGCTGGAGTGATGGCCGTTTCAGGGTAACTAGCCGCCATGGCCAAAAGTTTGCCTCCATCTCTGCTATGATCTGACCGATTGTTCTGCTCCCAAATACTAGCCGAGTAACTGTAACTAATAATTTTTTCCTTCATCAGGTAGCTTAATTTCTGGTA
>CAZOLU010000021.1:0-11101 GCA_964580485.1 uncultured Saprospiraceae bacterium
CATCCATCATAGCGCCCGTTGTGTTGATTTCACTAAGTTTGACATCCATTTCTGTGAAGGTTTGGGCAAAAGCTGGAGAAATGCCTGACAGAAAAATTTTACAGCCCATCAGCTTGGTAGTTTTGATGATTCTTAATAGGAGCTTGGCTACTTTTTTATTGACTTGGCTGAGTCCTCCGATATCTATCAGCATGACCTCTGCGCCAGTTTCGCCTACCTTTTGTAAGATATCTTTAGAAATTTTAGCTCCTCGATTTTTACCAATTCGGCCTTGTAAGGGCAAAAAGAGAATATCATCCCAGAGTTTGGTGATGGGGGCATTCAACTCGGCAATTTCCTCATTTTGTTTGCTGAGCATCCGCTCTAACATTTGAGTGGAGGTGCTAGTGGCTGCTTTGCTCACAATTGCCATATCCCAAAGAAAGTACCTTTGGAAAGACCAGATCATTTCTTTGGAAACCTCCTCTTTTGTAGCAAGGGTTCGTTGAAATTGCCATTGCATTTGTGCCATGGCTTGATAGTAGTAGGTTTTGGAAAGCCCTAATTGGGCGTGGATTTGTCCCAACCGCTCTCTAGACTTGATATAGCTTTCATCAATTTCTGCCTTGAAAAACGCTTGCCAATATTCTATTTGTTTGCTTTTTAGGTGGTCAACCATGTCCTGATTATAAAAGTAACTCTTGTAGTAGGTTTGCACTGACATCCAAGAGTTGTAAAAACTATCCATCATATCGGGAAGGTGTTCAAGTAGTAGTGTTCCGATATAACGAATATGTTCAAGATCGGTTTCTGTAATTTGAAACTGACTCAAATTTTTTAGAATTTGTGAAGTTGGTGCTTTGGCCATTTGGTTTTGTTTATCAATGCGTAGATATACCCTTTGTTCTGTTTTGGTACTACAAACCTACACTTATTTCAATAAACGCCTTAGTTTTTTATTATCAAATTCATATTTTTTAGGTTCCTGTCCTTTATGGTTGACTACCCGATTCCCATCGTTGATCCAATCAATAATTCCTCCTTTGTAGGTACGTACATCCTGAAAACCCATGTTGATAAGAGCTCTAGCCATAGCGTTAATGTGCTGATCTTCGTAATAATTGGCATAGAGAATTAACGTAGCTTTTCGGTCCAACATCCAGACTTTGTCTGTGGCAACATCCTGGCCCATCCATTTTGCTCCAGGAATTTGGAAAGCTTGGTATTCTTCTTTACTTCGACAATCTAAGAGATAGGTCTGTTGGGGTTGATCTTGCTGTAATAGACGAATTTCCTGAGCATTGACATAAGCAAGCGTTGAGGCAGTTTCGGTGGCTTCAGTGTAGGTCTGGTGCTTACTGGGCGATGAATTTACTACATAGGAAGCGAAGGGGTCGCCTTGTGCTTGAAGTTGAGTAGCGAAAACGAATAGGAGTAGGCAGAAGATATTACTGTTGTTCATTTGTGTTGGCTTTTAGTGTGTTTGTGTTGTTATTTCCATGATGAAAATAACAGATTTTAGCCTTTTTACAAGTGACAGCAGTAGTTAAAGTTAAGTAGCTCAGAGAGGTTAATTATATATATAATTAACTCTTATTCAATTTATTAAAATGGATTTACAAGAGCATTTAGTTAAGTCTAAAGATAGAATACCTAATTTGAGATTTAGGTGTAGTACCTAGATCAATTCCTTGGTAATTTTAGGGCTTGTATCAACAAAAGCACCCAAGCTAGGATAAAGAATAGTCCCCCGATAGGAGTCATCGGTCCATAGATAAAGCTGTAATCCTCGATCCCTAGGGCTTCTCGGTTGGCAATCAAGTACAAAGAACCCGAAAATAGGAGTATTCCTACAAAAAAACTGAGGGTAGCATAGCTCAATAGTTTTTGGGTATCCTTCAAAATATATTGCAAAATGCCTGTAAGGAGAATTGCAAAACTGTGATAATACTGATAAGTTACCCCCAATTCATAAGTTCCCTTAGCTTTTTCAGAGACAAAATCAATAGCATGTGCTCCAAAAGCCCCAAGTACTACGGCCAATGCAGCTAGTACTGCCCCGAGGGCTATCATATTTTTTGCTAGCATAACTTTTGTCATTAAAGTTCACCTAATCCTTGTCGAATTAGGAAAGGCTCATCATCTGTACAATCGACTACGGTGGAAGGTACATTATAACTCACGCCACCATCAATAACTAAATCGACTAAGTGCTGATATTGTTCATAAATTTCATAAGGGTCAGTAGGATACTCCACAATATCATCTTCCTCATCTAGGTTTTTGATGGAAGAAGATAAGAGGGGTTGCCCTAAACCTTCCACTAAATCTCTGACGATTGGAGAGTTGGGGACTCGAATTCCTACGGTTTTTTTGCGATTTTTCAACAACTTAGGTACGGTACTATTGGCTTCTAAAATAAAGGTAAAAGGGCCAGGCAAGGAGCGTTTCATCAGTTTATATACTGAAGTGCTAAAAGGTTTGGTATAGGCAGAGATGTTGCTCAGATCTGCACAGATGAAAGAAAGGTTGGCATTTTTGGCTTTAATGCCTTTGATTTTGCAGATGCGCTCAATCGCTCTTTGGTTGTTGATGTCGCAACCTAAACCATAAACCGTATCGGTGGGGTAAATAATCACGCCTCCATCTCTCAACACTTCGATCACCTGTTTAATTTTGCGTTCCTGAGGGTTCTCAGGGTGTATTTTGATGAGCATAGTTAAGCTTTATTCTTGAAATAATCATTAGTCCAAATCCACTTGATTAGCTGCCGCTACCATCAACTCTATGTGTTTAAGTGCTTGTTTGTAGATCTCGCTGTGCATGGGTTCTGTTTCGAGTACAGATAGTTGTTGCAACAAAAAATTTAGAGTTGGTTCTAGTCGTCCGGCATCGTCTAAAGTGGTTTCAAACAACACTTCTCGCATTTGCTCAATATCTTCCTCCGATTCTAGAACAATTTTTCCTGCTCTAATTTGTTTCATTAAGCGATTTTCATTCAATCCCTCGAGCCGAAAAGAATATTGATGCAAGGTTGCCGTTATAATACTAAAAGCATAAACAGAACGGATGTCCTTTTGTGCTACTTTCTTCCAAAATACAGGATACTCTTGCTCCTGATCGAGTTTAAACCCTAAGGGAAAGAGTAGTGTTTGGAGGTAGCTTAGGCTAATTTCTTGTGGCATGGGCAAATGCTTTTGAGTTCAAGGCGTAAAATTAGTACTTTTGTTGCACTTTTTAGATCAAAACTAGATCTTTATTATCCTCTAAGCTAGTTTGAATTCATCCAACTATGAAAATTCTACTTACGGTTCTATACATTTTTCTATTTCTACAAATAAGTGGGGCGCAATCTCGCCTATCCACCCCTATGGAGATCATGTCCTTTATGGAGGCCTCCCCTACACAATATAGGATTGACCAACTTTATGGAGAATTTCCTAAGCGATCAAGAACCACGCTTGCCAATGGCACTTTTATACAAATTCATGATGGTAGAGAATATGCGATTGAATATGAACAAGCAGAAACTTGCGAAGAAGCCAAATGGCGACAAGCCGCCTTGGCATTGATCAATCGAGAAAACCCAAAGTTTAAAAAAGCTCGCAAGCTCTACCAAAAAATTTTGAAACTCACTCCAGATAATGCACAAATCATGACCTATATGGGAGAAAGTTACCTTCTAGAAGGAAATCTAGAGGAAGCCAAACAGTGGTTTAAATTGGCCCTATCCTACAACCCTATTGATTATAGTGCTTATCAAAACCTAGCGGAAATTTACGTACTACAAGATTCTATTGATGCGGCTATCGAATCTATTACCCTAGCCCATATTTTTAATCGCAACAATATATTTGTACTCCTTCGCCTGCAGGAGATTTATCAAATTGCAGAACAAACCTATCATTCCGACTGGTCCTTTGAACCTAAATACTATTTGGAAAAGGATGCAGATACTATTACGATCATTGCCGATGGGATCTGGCTGACTTATGGGATGTATAAAGCTGTTTGGGCCTATGAGCCAGACTATCATTATATCAAGTCCAGTCAAGAAGTATCCGATTTTCTTTTTCATGCAGAAATGGAGGCCAGTTTAGGTACTTTCTTAACCTATAGTGCATTGCGATCAGAAGATCAACGCATCTACCCTGCAATGAGGGCTATCGAAATGGCATTGGACGATGAACTCTTGGAAGCCTTTGTTATGTATGAAGTTTTATTGGTAGACCACCCTACCCTTGCCGCCCACCTCACTCCTGATTTTATAAAACAGCTAGAGCAGTACATTCGACAGGTGCGCTTAGAGAAGTTGACTAGAGATTAGTTTTTCAAAAAAAATGAAAAGTTGTAGAACTTTTTCATTCTTAGTAATTCACGTTTCGCTGAAATCAATTTAAGAAAAGAGAATTAGTTTAAAACTATATTCTTCTTTAGTGACTAGAATTTACCCTAAACAAAATATATGATGGTTAATGAAAGTCAGTATATTCTGAAGTTGAAATTTTCAAACTTAATTGCTCAGATGAAATAGTTTGAAATCTTAGCCAAGAAATAAAGTTCTGTTTAAAACTTAAATTAAAGTTATTTTTAATATATAATTTTGTTTTAATTTGTTTTTCTAATTCTGAAATTAGCGAAACGTGAACTATAAAGATACAAAAATATCATCTGATTTTTAAGTCAGGAAGGTAAATTGCCACCTCAGGAATAAGGGAAAAGAGCTGCATATACTAAGGATAGGCATTGTCCAAACGAATGAGGAACACTAAGTTTTTATAGCGTCTAGGTCGTTGAGGAAGGGTGTTATGCCTTCCAATAATATCGTAAAGGTGGTACCAGCCTTAAAGCCAGTGTATAAACAATCTAACAAGCATCGCGATACAATTCAAGAAAGTGCTATGGAGCCTTACTTCGGGCACTAAAAGGTGAAAAAGGCTCTGAGTGCCAGCAAGCGAGGGTTGAAATAAAGGTTGCGCCGAATATTCATTGGTGCCTGAGCATAGCGAATATTGATCCCCCAATTTCGTGTGATAAAAAAGCTCACATCGCCCATCAACATGATATGTTGACGGAAGAAATCGCCCTCTTCCACCAATTCATTCACCCCCTGAAACTCAATAATCCCGTCTCGCTCCAGTTTTCCCCCCATAAGGCGATTGTAAGAAAGCCCAGCAGAGGCATAGAAGCGGTGAAAGGTTCTGTTGTTGGCATCGGTTACTTTCCAATCTTTGAAGGTGGCCAAAACAGGTATTTCTATATAGTTGAGGTGGCAGAGGTAGCGACGCGGTACGCCTCGTACCATGTCCGACTGACTGCCTTGCTGACTGAACAAAATCTCGAAGCCTGCCTCCCAACGCTCTGCTAAGATGACTCCAGCTCTTGCACCAATATTGAGTCCTATTTTATCATAGCCCTGCTCCAGATCTCCTTCAATCTGAGAGATGTTCATCCCCAAAATAGCCGTAGCCGTAAATCGCCGACCATCATTTTCCTGTGCCTGAAGAAGGCTATTCCAACAAAAAATTCCGATGATAATGATAAAAATTTTGTTCATGGTGCTAATTTTAGACAACTTTGGTAAGCGCGAGCAAGTTAAGTAATTTGATTGAATCTCAAAATAATCACTTGGAGCTTTATTAAAATATAAACCCCAAAGACTAAGGAAAGGTTGGCTTCATGGGTTATAATGTCATAATACTCATCAAAACAGCAGAACTAGGTGCTTAGCACTCACTCAGACCAATAGGTACTTGTAGCGCAAGTCCCCCTTCTGCAGTTTCTTTATATTTGTGGTTCATATCTTGAGCTGTTTCCCACATCGCCAAAATTACTTCATCGAGGTGTACTCTAGCGGTTTCTGGAGAAGTTTCAACAGCTAAGTAAGCGGCATTGATGGCCTTGATCGCCCCCATAGCGTTGCGTTCAATACAGGGAATTTGCACCAAGCCGCCAATGGGGTCGCAGGTCATGCCTAGATGATGTTCCATAGCGATTTCGGCAGCGACCAAGGCTTGTCGGAAGCTACCACCAATACACTCGGTCAGTGCTGCTGCTGCCATAGCTGAGGATACGCCAATTTCTGCCTGGCAGCCGCCCATCGCTGCGGAAATGGTAGCATTGATTTTAAACAAAATACCCACTTGCCCTGCAGTAAGTAAGAACCGAGCAATATTTTCCTCCTTAAAGTTATCTGCAAAGCAAATATAATACATCAATACCGCAGGAATTACCCCTGCTGCTCCATTCGTAGGCGCTGTAACCACTCGGCCAAAAGCAGCATTTTGTTCATTAACCGCCAAAGCAAAGGCACTAACCCATTTGAAAATATCTTGATGCGAGCAGTGTTTTGCTTTGATTGCACTAACCCACTCGTGCATATCGCTATAAGGCACTTCACGCATTAGCTTTTGCACAATATTCTGCGCACGCCGATGTACGTCCAAGCCCCCAGGTAGAATTCCTGTAGTATGAGCACCCTTAAAAACACACTCATGCATCACTTTCCAAATAGCTCTTGCTCGACCAAGGGTAGCACTAGGAGTACGCCAAAGTTTTTCACGCTGCAGAACGAAATCGCTAATAGAAGCGTCTTCCATCGATTCACAATATTTGATAAGATCGGCCGCTTTGCGAACGGAGTACTTTGTGATGAGTTGGGCCATATCTTCTTCTTCATTGATGGACGGCTCCTGAATGGCAGAGGCCCACTCTATAAAGCCACCTCCAATAGAGTAGTAGGTTTCTTCAATGCTTTCACCCTGTAAAATGGCTTTAATAATTAAGGCATTGGGGTGATAAGAAAGGTTCTCCCCAATAAAAAGCAAATCGTCTTTATAATCAAATGGGACTTTATGCTGCCCATCTAAGTTCAAATAACCACTTGCTTTTATATCCTGAATACGGGCGGCAATCAGATCGGTATCGGTGGTCTGGGGGAGTTCACCAAGGAGTCCCATGAGTACGGCTACATCAGTGCCATGTCCTACACCCGTTTTGGCAAGCGAGCCATAGAGCTCAATGCTTATTTTCTGTACAGAGGGGACACGCCCCTTTCCGATTTTATTACCTAAAAAATGAAGCATGGCGTTCCAAGGACCAAGAGTATGCGAACTGGAAGGGCCTACGCCAACTTTAAACATGTCAAAGACACTGAGGGAATCGTGATGCATGGTGATAGGGTTTTGGTAAAATCCATTGAATCTGCTATTGATCTACTTGAAGGAATTTTATTGTTTTTCGTGGAAGGGGGGCAAAAACAGAAAGTTCCAACAATTGCAGATTAAGATCTGATTAATTATTGGAATAAAGATAAGATTCCTGTTAAATATTTTTAAACTATTCTATTATTGATAGTTATAGCTACTGAACAGCAGCTTTTTTTTGCAGTTGAATGGTAATTCCAGGATGCTGAGGACTGTGATAACGGAGTTGTAGCTGGTTTTTGTCGTTTGGATCAATATAGCTGTAGTGAAACTGATAACCCTGTCGGAAAAAGAGTAGGGGGGCCGTTTGGCTGAGCCAGTATGCTGCTGTTTTTGTTTTTTGATCTTGAAGCATTTGAACGCTATCCGCCTCAAAATGAATCTGCTGGAATACGGGGTTCTCACTAGCCTGCCAAGTGCCGAGGAGGTCTTCCTTTTTGAGGAATGGGGTGGAGCTGCTGGGCTCAAAACTCAGGCGTTGGGGTTGTCCATTTTTAAAATATCGAGCTACAATTGAACTTCCTTTTTGGGAAATGACTTCGGCCAGCTCCCATTGGTTGGCTTGTCCTGATAGCAATGCTTGAATGGCGATTAGGTTTTGTCCTTTAAAGTTAGCCGTTCCCCAGCGCAAGGGCATTCGCCAAGATTGCGGTAGATTGGGGTGGATGAAATGCGTTCCGATAGCTTCCCATTGTAGGGCTTGGAGGTCTTGGAAGCGGTCAGTTTCTAGGCTGAGGACTTCCTGTTTTAGGGTTTTTGCTAAGGCTTGCGGGGTTTGGGCTTGCTGGGGTAGCCGCATGCGGCTAAACACCCAGTAAATAGGCTGTTGCTGATTGGGCAGGCCGAGTACCAAACTATCTGCATCTTGATACTCGATTGACCAAGCCTCTTCTTGTATCGCATTTTTAAGGATCAACATTTTTCCTTGTTGCTGCCATTTTAGCTTCTGACTGCTTTGAGTTAGGGAATCCCCCAACTGAAAATCATGCAAGATGGCTGTACTATCATCCGTAAACTCCCAAATGACGGCTTTTCGTTCCCAAATACTATCTTGTGCAGCAACAAAAAATTGCCCTGCTTGTATCCAAGCACCTTTGAGCGAAGGGGAGGGCCTAGGTTCCTGACAGGCATTTAGCAGTCCTATCAATAATAACAGTACAAGGATGTTCCAACGCATAGTCTTTATTTTATTTTAAGTCCCAAAATGATTTTGGACCATAAAAGTACTGATAAAGTCGTTGAAAACTGATCTTAAAGTATTTTAATGCTAAAAATAATACCACTGCACAGACGACCCAGTGTAGAATGTGAACCGTAAAGAGAAAGAAGGGCGTTAGGAATCCAAAACTGGTTAGAATCATAAAAAAGCCTACAAATAGAGTCATCAACCCATAGGCTAAGACCTGTTTCATATTGCTCAGGTACTGTTTTCGATGCCAATCTTGATATTTTCGAACAACATAAACCGCATGGATAATTTGCCAGAGGGATAAGATCATTCCAAAAATACTAGCATAATAGAGGATACCATTTGCATTAGGATGAATGATAATTTGAATAATAAGTAAAATAAAAAGCAACAGTTGAATCCCTACATCTAGGATCAGTCGATATTTTGTTGCATGAATCATAATCAATAAAAAGTTTATATTCGATTAAAGAGCTGATGGTAAACCTCCTTAAAACTAAGAGAGAGATACCATATTGCTAATATTCCTAGCCCAAAAGGAAATAGCAGTTGAATTACGGGAAATGCATAAGTCACTACCAAATCTACAAGTTGTAGCGTCATAGGCAAATTGGCTATAAACCAAAGTAATCCTAAAAAAATACAAAGTATAAGGAGAGACCAACCTGCCACCTTTACATAAAAGGCCTTAGACTCCTGCTCAAAAAACTTGTAGCTCACTAAAGCATTGAAAAACTGCCAAGCAAAAAGCATAATGGGTAGAATCTGAGCTACTTCCAAGGGCTGTTCAGAACTACTGATAAAGTAGGCGAACATGATTAGGATAGCGGCTTGTCCTATACTATCAATAAAAAGGTGTTGGCGGCCATTCATAATGCTCATTTATTTTTTAATACGCTGTTTTTGACGCAAAATAATTTCTTCAATCACCCGATCTTCTACATTTAAATCTTCTGGAAGTAAATCTAGCTCGCTTTTTGGGTTGAGCCCAACGGGTTCTTCAAATTTGCCCCTAGCTTGTTGTATGGTGCGCATCCAATAAAAGCATCCCATAAGTGTTGGAATCACAATACATCCTGCTATCCACAAAAAAATTAATAGTGCATGGCTAACATAGATCATTTCTCTAATCAGAATTCCCCCTGATATCAATACAATCGCATATCCTACTCCTACCAATAAGTAATTCCTTCTAAACAAGCTACCATGTCGAATAGTTCGGATGGCAGCACTCCCCAATTGGAAAAGACCAAGTAGGAATTGAAACATAAGTGCTAAGATGATCCATCCACCATCTCCAGCCAAACTACCTAAATATGCCAGAATCATGGGAATAATTAAAACGGCCTGAATGATCGCATCTAACTGCAACATACCTTTGGTTGGAGCTTTCATAGTTTTAGATTTTTAATGTTTGGGATAAAGGGAAATTTTGATTTTATGGGTTGTATGCTGAACAATTTTTAAGCTGCAAATCTTTTATAGGTGATTAAACTAAGATAATAAATTCTTGCTATATTTAGCATTCAATATACCTTACGAAAAATAGAATTATAAGTTTATGAATTTTCAATAATTTTTGAAAATTAAAAAATATCACATTCCATGAATCTAGCCGAACACCTTATTGCTGCGATCCAATCTCGTAGAGCCGTTTATCCAGAGGTATTTCAAGAGGAGCCGATTAGTCGGGAGGAGTTGATGAACCTACTTTCCTTGGCGAACTATGCACCTACCCATCGCCTAACTGAGCCTTGGCGATTTAAAGTGCTTGCGGGGGATAAAAAAGAAAATTTGGGGGAGTTTTTGGCAGAGGAATACAAGACCAACAGCCCAGCCGAGGCATTCAAGCCTAGCAAGTACAAGAAAAAAATAAAACGTGCCAACAAGAGTGCTTACATGGTTGCCATTTGTATGCAGCGTGACCCCGAAGAACGCTTACCTGAATGGGAGGAAATCGCTGCGGTAGCAATGGCCGTACAAAATATATGGGTAGCAGGCTTTGCTCAAGGTATTGGAATGTATTGGAGCTCACCCAAGGTTATCGAAAGTCCTGCATTGAGAAGCTTTTTGGGCTTGGCAGAGGATGTTCGCTGTTTAGGTTTTCTCTACATTGGGCGATTTCCTCAGGATTTGGAATTGCAATCGCCTAGAAAGCCTTTTGAGGACAAGGTAGAGTGGTTGTAAATCAACCTAGGCTCAAGAATCCTATGGTGGAATGGCGAGCCTTCAGCGCACTATGGAATTGCAGGCTGAAGGCTAGTCATTCTAATCTATTGGGGCTAGTCCCGAATCTGCAAGCTATTAGGCTTCTTCCTCGACTACCTTTTTAACTTCTGGTTTCATTTGAGGGAAGAATAAAACCTCCTGAATAGAAGTTTGGTTGGTCAGTAGCATCACCCAACGGTCGATACCAATACCCAAACCAGAGGTAGGAGGCATCCCATATTCCAATGCACGCAAGAAGTCTTCGTCTAGAGCCATGGCCTCATCATCGCCACGTTCTGCCAGTTTCAGCTGATCTTCGAAACGCTCACGTTGATCGATTGGATCATTCAACTCGGTATAAGCATTTGCAATTTCCTTACCCATCACGAAGAGTTCAAAACGCTCTACGAGGCCCTCTTTGCTGCGATGTTTTTTCGCTAGAGGAGTCATTTCGATAGGGTAGTCGGTGATGAAGGTGGGTTGAATCAGCTTGTCTTCCACGCAGGCATCGAAGACTTCC
>CAZOLU010000021.1:11111-18612 GCA_964580485.1 uncultured Saprospiraceae bacterium
GCTCGGTTGTTTCACCAAAGATTTCATCAATCAGTTTGCCTCGGCCCATACTATCGTCGATCTCGATATGCAATTGCTTACAGAGTGCACGCAATTGTTCCTCATTCATCTTAGAAACATCATGCCCACTATATTTTTCAATAGCTTCATAAATACTTAATCGCTCAAAAGGACCTTTGAAATCTACGGTATGTGTGGTAAACTCTTGTCCATGCTGTTTACGGATTTCGATAGCGGTTTTGCCATGTACTGCAAGGGTGACCCGTTCCATCAAAGTTTCGACCATTTCCATCATCCAAATATAGTCTTTGTAGGCGACATAGATTTCCATGGCGGTAAACTCAGGGTTGTGGGTGCGATCCATACCCTCGTTACGAAACATTTTACCAATTTCATAGACCCCATCAAAGCCCGCAACAATCAATCTTTTGAGATAAAGCTCATTGGCAATACGCAGGTAGAGCTCGGTGTCTAGGGTATTGTGATGGGTTTCAAATGGTCGGGCGGCTGCGCCGCCATGCACGGCTTGCAAAATTGGCGTTTCTACTTCGAGCCAGCCCTGCTCATCGAAATAGTGGCGCATTTCACGGAGTACCTTGGCACGAGTAGTAAAAATCTCTTTGAATTGAGGGTTTACGGTGAGATCTACATAGCGCATGCGGTAGCGTTGCTCAGGATTGGTAAAGGCATCATGCACATTTCCCTCATCATCTGTTTTTACAATTGGAAGGGTACGGATAGACTTGCTCAAGAAGCTTAACTGTTGAACACGGACACTAGTTTCCCCTGTTTTAGTAGTAAAGACATAGCCTTCAACTCCCACATAATCTCCAATATCTAATAATTTTTTGAAGACCTTGTTGTAGAGGTTTTTATCGTCTTCCGGACAAATTTCATCACGCTGAACATAGATCTGTATACGCCCTGTACTGTCTTGTAATTCTGCAAAACTAGCTTTTCCCATCACCCGTTTGGACATGATACGACCACTTAGACGCACTTTTTTAAACTCCTCGCCATTTTCGCCATTGTAGGCCGTTTTGAGCGGAGTTGCAAGATGTGTAACTTCAAATTTTTCTGCTGGATAAGGGTTCACCTTCAGCTCTAGCATACTGCGAAGGTTTTCGATACGCTGACGCTCAGCAGCATTGATCTGACGATCTCCTAGTTGGCCGCCATCTAAGATTTGACCGAGTTTTTCGATCCATTGGCTGATTTCCTGTTCTGTGAAAGCCATGCTTTGTTAGTTTGATGATTTGAGGATTGAAGATTTGATGGTGAAATCAAACCCTGCAAATGTTGAATGTATAATTTATTTTGATTCCTCTCCTAAAGAATGAATTCCTTAGTTCTGTAGAGGAACATGAGTGAGGGTTCAAACCCTCACTCATCGATATTATCGAAGTCAAGGGTTTTAAACCCTTGAAATATTTTTAATAAACCGCTTCTGCAATCGTTTTAATAGTCTCCACATCGCCCATGGTATAATAATGCAAACAGGGGACACCTGCTTCTTTCAATTCTTTAGACTGTGCAATACACCATTCTATACCTACCTGACGACGAGCCTCTGCATCTTTTGCTTTGGCCATTCCCAATGCTAAGGGATCCGGCAAATCAATATAAAAATGCCTTGGAATGGAGTTCAACTGATACTTTTTGGTAATGGGCTTCAAGCCTGGTACAATAGGCACATGGATATCATTTTCTCGACAAAGTTTTACAAAATTGAAGAACTTTTGATTGTCAAAAAACATTTGGGTAACGATATAATCCGCTCCCGCTTCGACTTTCTTCTTTAGGAAGTATAAATCAGAAGCCAAATTGGGTGCCTCAAAATGTTTTTCAGGATAACCAGCGACCCCAATACAGAAAGAAGAGGCCTGAGCATCCATGATGGTACTATCTAGGTAATTTCCTTGATTCATATCATTGACCTGCTTGACTAGGTCGAGGGCATAGGCATGCCCCCCTTTTTCGGGGATAAACTTGTGCTCAAACTTTTGGGGATCTCCTCGCAGTACCAAGACATTATCAATCCCTAAAAACATGAGGTCGATTAATGCATTTTCGGTTTCGTCTACCGTAAAACCACCACAAATCAGGTGAGGAATAGCATCTACCTTGTAGCGGTTCATAATGGCAGCACAAATGCCAACGGTGCCTGGGCGCTTACGGATGGCCGTTTTTTCATAATATCCACTACCCTTACGTTTATAGACAAACTCCTGACGGTGGTAGGTGACATCCACAAAGGGTGGTTTAAAATCCATCAAAGGATCTAAAGTATTGAAAATACCCTGAATCCCTTCTCCTTTTAGTGGGGGTAAAATTTCAAATGAGATCAGTGTTTCGCCTTGGGCACGCTCAAAATGTTCTGTTACTTTCATTGATTGTAATTTGATCGTTCATTGATTGACATTTGACTATTTAGTCTTTTAATCAGTCGTCGCTTCAATGATCAATGAGTTTATATTTTTGTCTAAAAGACGGAAGACCAAAAGATTCTAGACTATGAGACTTGACCTAAAGTCCTTTTGTCTCATAGTCTAAAAGTCTGAGGTCTATTGGTCTTTTTTCTAATTCTTCTCTACCAAGATTTTAACAGTGATATCGTCAATCAGTTCAACGGCTTGTCCATTATCTAATTGATCTACCGTTTTCAAATCCGTAGCGAGTACTTCATTACAAATGTAATCGCCAAATTGTAGGATGGCATCTTGAATGGCTTCATGCGCCTCTAAGGTCAAAACAATACGATCGGTCACTTCAAAGTCCTGATCTTTACGCATATTCTGAATGCGATTGACCAACTCACGGGCAGTACCTTCCGCTTTCAATTCTTCGGTGATGGTTTCATCCAAAGCTACGGTCAAAGGACCATCGTTAGTTACCAGCCAACCTTCTAAATCCTCAGAAGTGATGGTCAGATCCTCTTTGGTTAACTCCACTTGATTGCCTTCGATCTCAATCATAAAACTGTTATTTTTCTCCAGCTGATTGATTTCTTCCTGACTCATATTTTCAATGATACCCTTGGCGATTTTCATCTGTTTCCCAAGGCGTTTACCCAAGGCTTTGAAGTTGGGTTTTGCACCTTTTTTGATAATGCCAGAAGTATCCGTTACATATTCAATATCCTTCACATTCACCTCCGAAAGGATCAAATCCTTCACGGCTTCTACCTGCTCTTGGAAACGCTCATCTAAGATCGGCAATAAGATTTTTTGCAAAGGCTGACGTACTCTGATCTTCTTCAAACGACGAAGTGAGTGTACCATCGAAGAGATGCGCTGTGCATAATCCATACGCTCTTCCAACAATTTATCAATGGCAGCTTCATCTGCTTTGGGGAAGAAGGCTAGGTGTACCGAATCATGTTTTTCCAACTTCGTCACCTCATTCAAATTGCGATATAAGAAATCGGGGAAGAATGGAGCGATGGGTGCCATCAACTTGCTTAAAGTAATCAAACAATCATACAAGGTCTGATAAGCAGCCAATTTATCTTCATTCAACTCTCCTTTCCAGAAACGGCGGCGACACAAACGCACATACCAGTTAGACAAATGATCATCTACAAAACGCGCGATCTTACGTCCGGCATTGGTCGGTTCATAATTCGCATAATCCTCATTCACCTCTTTCACCAAAGTATTGAGTAAAGAAATGATCCAACGATCAATCTCAGGACGCTGATCCAAAGGAACTTCTCCTTTAAAATCCAAATTATTCAAAGTCTGACCATCAAAACCATCAATATTTGCATAAGTCGCAAAGAAGATATAGGTGTTGTAAAGTGTACCAAATAACTTACGACGCACTTCATCTACCCCAGCCAAGTCAAATTTGAGGTTATCCCAAGGCTGTGCATTGGTGAGCATATACCAACGGGTCGCATCCGCACCATATTTACCCAAAGTCTCAAATGGTTCAACCGCATTGCCTTTAGACTTTGACATTTTCTGTCCATCAGCTGCCAAAACCAAGCCATTCGATACTACATTCTTATAAGAGATGGTATCAAAACACATGGTGGCGATCGCATGTAAGGTATAGAACCAACCACGAGTTTGGTCTACCCCCTCTGCGATAAAGTCCGCAGGAAAAGCTACTTCATCACTGCTGCCATTCAAGGCATTATCGATCAACTCAGCATTTTCAAAAGGGTAGTGCAATTGTGCGTAAGGCATAGAACCAGAATCAAACCACACATCGATCAAATCGGGCTCACGATACATCGGCTCGCCATTCTCAGCCAGCAATACAATATCATCTACAATATGCTTGTGCAGATCAACTTTTTCGTAATTCTCTTTAGAGAAGTTATTCACCTCAAAACCCGCATAAGGATTTTCTTTCATCAAACCAGCAGCTACCGACTTTTCAATCTCATTGTACAACTCTTCTACACTACCAATGCAGCGTTCTTCGCTATGATCTTTAGTTCTCCAGATGGGCAAAGGAATCCCCCAGAAACGAGAACGAGAAAGGTTCCAATCCTGCAAGTTCTCCAACCAACCCGCAAAGCGGCCTTCTCCCGTAGACTTAGGCTTCCAGTTGATGGTTTTGTTCAACTCATACATCCGCTCTTTAGCCGCAGAAGCACGCACAAACCAAGAATCCAGTGGATAATAAAGGATCGGCTTGTCGGTACGCCAACAATGTGGATAGTTGTGCGCATATTTCTGAGCATTGAAGGCCAAATTATGCTCCTTGAGGTAGATGACAATATCCACATCTACACTCTTGAAGTTTGGATCATCATTGTAATTTTTGACAAAACGATTGGAGAAGGGCCCAACATGCTCTTTAAATTTCCCTTGCTGATCTACCAAAGTCAAGGCACCGATGCCATTGGCCTTAGCCGCAAAGCGGTCATCCGCACCAAAAGAAGGTGCGGTGTGTACGATACCTGTACCGTCTTCGGTAGTTACAAAGTTGCCAACAATCACACGAAAAGCATCTGTAGCTCCATCCAATTCCTCAATTTCATTCCCAAAAGGCAAAAGTTGCTCATAACGAACTCCAGTAAAGTCTTTACCACTGAAGGGCTCAGACTGTTCCAAGATTTCGGGTTGTTTCTTGCCCCCAAACCATTTTTTGACCAAATCCACAGCTAAAATTACACTAACTGGAACATTGGTGTAGGGACTAGTCGTTTTGATTTTTACATATTGAACCTTAGAGCCAACGGTTAATGCTGTATTAGAAGGCAGTGTCCAAGGAGTAGTCGTCCAAGCCAAGATACGTACATCCTCATCCTCCGAATCAAATAAAAATGCTGATTTTTCATCCTTCTGCACCTTAAACATCGCCACCGCCGTATTATCAGACACCTCTTTATAACAACCAGGTAGATTCAACTCATGCGAACTCAAACCAGTACCTGCTGCTGGAGAATAGGGCTGAACGGTATAACCCTTGTACAGCATATTTTTGTCATACAAACGCTTGAGCAACCACCAAACAGTCTCCATATACTTAGAATCATAAGTGATATAAGGATCAGAAAGGTCTACCCAATAGCCCATTTTGGTGGTCAGGTCATCCCACATATCCTTAAACTTCATCACTGTTTTGCGACAAGCCTGATTGTATTCCTCTACCGAGATTTTTACCCCGATATCATCTTTCTTAATGCCCAATTCTTTTTCAACAGCCAACTCAATCGGCAAACCGTGCGTATCCCAGCCCGCTTTGCGGCGAACCAATTTACCTTGCATGGTCTGATAGCGACAAAAAGTATCTTTTACCGAGCGTGCTAAAACGTGGTGAATACCAGGTTTTCCATTGGCAGAAGGTGGCCCTTCGTAAAAAACAAAGTTTTCACATCCTTCCCGTTCCGATACAGAGCGTTCAAACACGCCTTTTTCTTTCCAAAATTCGAGGACTTCCCGATCGATCTTGGGCAAGTCCAACTGTTGATAAAGTTTATAAGATCCCACTGCTTTGGTTTTTAATGTGGATAAAATATGCTGAATTTATTTTGGGTTGGGGCGTCTCGTCTTTCCTCTCAATAACTATGAGAGGCCGAGACCGCTACGTTCCACCCTTCGCTCTTCGCTCACCCCTTTGGGGCAAGGGGTTGCACATCGCTTTGCCAAAAGGTTTCTATGGAATGAATTCCATAGCTGCGAATACATTTTTTCAGAAGGGTTTCCCCGAAGGGGGGTCTGTGGCAAAACCCTTCTAAAATCGGTTAATCGCAGCTTAGAGTTTAAAACCCTAAGAAAATTTTGATAAACGATCACTAAAAAGCCCTGCAAAAATAAAAAAGCTCCGACAAATTTTCAATCTGTCGGAGCTTTTCCTTGGTTTAAATACAATGATTACCTTACACAGACTGATTTTTAGTAGGTGTAATAATAATCATCTTTATTTTTGGAAGCTGTTGCATGTTTATACCTCGCTTGATTTTAATCTAATTTGGCTGCTTGAAAAAAGCGTACAAACATTCAAACAGAGTAAAGTTTAAAAAAGTTCCATAAAATCTTAAAAAAAAATAGACTTTAATTTAAGTTGTTGAAAGTGAATCCTTTATTTTGTTAAACGATGGCGGTGGAATAGCCTTTGAGTTGAGTGTCTAGGGCTTTCGCTCCAGGGAGCAATTCCTCTAGATGCTGCCAAAAGGCAGCACTATGGTTCTTTTCCTTTACGTGTGCCAGTTCGTGATAAATTACATAATCAATCAATTCATCAGGTAAGGTCATTAGGTAGATGGATAAACTTATATTGTTTTGACTGGAACAACTCCCCCATCTTGTTTTCGCTTTGCGTGTACTTACTTTATTGATCGCAATTTGATGTTTTTTAGCGATTTCGATACTGCGAGGAATGAGATAGGCTTTGGCTTCTCGGCGGAGTTGCTCCTCAATTTGCGTTTTGATGAGCTCCTGCCAAGGCTTGCTCTTGATGTCTGCCTTGTGAGGTATGCCTAAAATTAACTGCTCTTGCTGTTGTTGTAGGTAAGGTTCTGCTTGATGAGTAGCAATAATTTTGATGGTGGTCATTTTGGTCTGAAATTCTGATCCAAAATCATAAATTTGCTCTGCTTCTAACTTTTGCATTTTTGCTCTTTGCGCCTTGACCCAATCTACATGAGCATCTAAAAAAGCTTGAGCTTTTTGATAAGTGATATGTTGAGGGATGGTAACCACAATGCCTTTGAAGGGCTTGAGACTGATCCGCAGTTTTTTAGCGCGTTTACTTTTTTTGAATTGTACCTCTCCTAAACTGCTATGTAGTATGGTTTTCATTCTTCAAAATATTTGAGTATAATAGACTTTATCAAGAATCATTTATTATGTTTAAAATTGATCTTTTAAAAAGCCTCTGTGTCCTGTCCTCAATCAGTAGCTAAGGCTATTAGGCAGAACCGCTTTACTATTGTGCCACTGGCACAATGCAAACCCGTTCTTAGCTCTAAAAAATTCTAATTTCCTGCAGGTTAAAATCACGAGAACTGGGTTTCAGCAAAAGTTGTGTATCTTGTGCAGAT
>CAZOLU010000022.1:0-16806 GCA_964580485.1 uncultured Saprospiraceae bacterium
AAGAGCCTTATCTCAGTACAAAATCCAAGGAATTTAACTTCTTTTACCATAAGGTTAGGGACTTAAACTCCTGACTATAAGCACCTAAAAATTTAAACATGCTCTAAGTCTGGATGTTTATTTCGAGTGGCCGCTACCCTGCAGGGTGGCGGTTTTTGTTTTAACACCCAGAACTCAAACATAGTGGTGGATAAGGCTATTTCCAATAACCCTACGAATAGTATTGCTCTAAACCTAGGATTAAAAGTGTAGCACCCACCAAATCTGTTAAAAATTGTATCTTTATTCAAAAGAATTCTATTTAACCCCATCCAAAACTTGAATTATGCTGATCCGATATATAGTAGTAGTAGCCAGTTTATCCTTTTTAATGGCTTGTAATAGTAAAAATCTCCACACGGTAGTATCTAATGTATTCAACCCAGAAGTACTTGCTCAACAAAGTTTCACAATAGATCCAACACAAGACACCACTATCACCTTAGCCTCAGGCTTGAGTTTTAAGATTCCTGCAAATGCTATTAAAACGCCTAATGGCCAAACCGCTACGATTAAAATTCGGGAAGCACTTGAGTTGGAAGATATGCTTAGAGCAGGACTGACCACCCAGACCGATGGAGAACCCATGAGTAGTGCTGGGATGTTTGAGTTTATGATTGAAGATGAAGGGGCTGAAGTGGTTGGGAAAATCAAAGTTGAACTCCCAAGTGATCGCCTCGACCCCCAAATGAGTTTGTATGAGGGGGAAAGGGATGCCAATGGTCAATTGAACTGGAAAAATCCTAAACCCTTAGCCGTAGATGCACCTCCTTCGGGACAAGATTTGTTTGCAGAACTTTGCTCTAGTTGCCATAGTATTGATAAAGAAGATGGTTGGGATAAAGGAGATGCTATCCCACTTTCACATCCCTATAAGCGTTATGATAAAAATTGGCTCGTCAATTTCACCAGAGGTTCTGTTATGGATGAAATTGCTAATTGTAGTTGCGATCGTTGGGGAGGGGCTTTTTCAGAATCTAGTAATGATCCTGCTCAGGGGCATAAAGATGAATCCATTACAGAACAATTTATGCCTCCTCAAACTGATGAAATTGGTCAATATACTCCTGATGATACCTTAGCTAGCATGGATTGCTACCATCGTAACAAAACAGGAGCTTTGAGTAATACGCAAATCTTATCCATCTATGATTATATTCAAAAAGAAAGTGAAACCAAAAAACTACCCGTTCCTAAATTCAATGCGATGGCTTGTGAATTGGCCTGTCAAGAGTTAAACACACAAATAGACAAAAATATAGAACTATTTGCCAAAGTACAGGAATTAACCACCCAAGCACTAGCTGACCAAGCTGCTGCAAAAAAAGCCTTAGAAAAATATAAAGCGGTAAAAGTAACCATCATACGTCCTGATTCTTCTACCTTTTCAAATTTTATCGTCCTCGACTCGGTTCCTCCTCAGTATGAGCGTACTCCCGTAGAGGGGCGCATCGCCTCTCGCTACCAGTTTGAAATTACGGCCCAAGGTTGGTATAATGTAGATATTATTCTATACAAAGCTAATTTTACAAAATCCAAACTCTTTATTGAGGTGAAGGGGGTAGATGCCGATAAAGTAGATGTATTTTTGGTAGTTCCATCTATTAAAGTATTTGCACAAGCAGGAATAGACCAAGTTTCAGGAAAATATACCATTACCAAAGGTGGGGATATTTCACTTCCACAAAATAAATTAGCTTGGATTTATTGCTTAGGCGAAGAGGATGGACGTTTTTATTTAGCTCAACAAGCATTTAGCACCTCCACAGATCAAAAAATTGCGGTCAGTCCTAAAAAATCTTCTAAGGACGCTATTGAGAAAGCCCTCCGCTTAATGTCTAAAGACTTGAGTATGGAAACCGATAAGCTGACCAAAAAAGAACGAAAGGAGATTAAAAAACTACAAGAAAACTTGCAAGTCTCCGAAACCCAGTTGGAAAATTTGGCTGAAGAATTCGAGTTGCTTACCAATACCCTAAAGGCCTTGTACCAGCAAGCCAACAAGCCAGAAAGTTGTGCCTGTGCTTGCAAGGTAAAAGCTTATCCTTTGGAAAATTAGTCAAGATCCAGTTGTTTACCACTTTTAAAACGCCAGAGATCTTTGATGAGCTGTTTATCCTCAGGCTTAAAATACTGAAGTTGTTGCACCAGCTCTGGTTGTTCTTTGGCATTTTCTGCCACGATTTCATAGACCAAACGACGGATAGGAGCTTGGAGGACCTGCCATTTTCCAAATTCTAGTTTCAACAAATGAATAAAGGTCCTGTATTGATAAGTTTTGCAATGTTGTTGATAAATATCTAGAATGGCGGGCATCAACTCCTCTGCATCGTCAAAAGCATTGAAATAGTTGTTTAGGCAATTGTATGCATCATAGTTTTGTTTCCAGCCATTCAGTCGAACCCGTTGGGCAGAATCAGGCAGCTGCATCTTTTGTTCGTACACAAAGGATGCTTTGAGGTATTGATTATATTGCAGGCAATTCATAACCACCAACTTATATTGCTGCATGGCCTCTTCTTCTTTGTGGAGGCGCATATAGAGATCCCCAGCTTTTTCATGTTGACCTAGCTCCAAGTACAATTCAATAGCTTTGGAAATGGCATTTGCTTTGACATAAGCTGCCGCAGCTTTTTCCTTATTTTTCAGGTATTTGAGATAGATGGCCGCAGCTTCCTTGTAGTAATGCCCTTCTTCCAAAACCTCTGCAGCACGTTGGTAGTCTTTTAGGAGTTTCAGATACACAAAAGCAGCTTTTTTATAAGCCCCCTTTTGCCTAAGCTCTTCGGCAGTTTTCTTATACTGCTCCCATAGTTGTAAAAAAGCATTCTCACTAATGCCCTTACTTTCTCCACCTCGACTTGAACCCGCTTTATTATTAAAGAGTGAAAAATCTTCCCAGATTTTAGAGAGTTCTAATGCTCCAGGTGAGCTACTTGTAGATCCAGTATTGTTGTGATTAAGTGGAAGTGCATATTTCAGGGCTTCTTCGGGGTTTTCCTTGAGCATTTTTAGCAAATGCTCCAAAGTCTTTTGATTTCTTTGCTGCAATTGTTCAAAATCCTTTTTCCACTGTTCGGGCCAACCAGGCTTTTTGCCAGAGAACAATCTACCCAAAGCCCCTAGCCCCTTCATCAAGCCCGTTTTTGGCGCTTCATTATGGTCATTTTCGTCTTTGAAAAGGTTTTTATAGAATTCAAGTCGAATTTTTTCGATAGCAGAAAGAGGTCCTTCTTTGGGGGCATTCTCTGAATTTTGGTCAACCAACTCCTCTAGCATTTGAATCATCAGTTCTGGCTCAACGGCCTGTACTTCAAAGCCTTTGATCTTTGATGGAAGTTGTATTGAGTTGGCTGGCCGCCTGCAGGCGGCCACATGCTCAAAAGGCAAATCTAGCATCTCAGCCCAATTGAGCGCGGGCTCTAGTTGAATAAAACCCAAGCTGGGGTGCAAACAATACTGCCCCGAACCGAGCAACCTGGTCAGCTCTCCTACCGCCAAAGCTGGACGCAGTCGAGTAAATTCTGGAATGAAAAGTTGTTGCTCTACCCATTGTGCAGCAGGGTAGGGCATGGAGATCGGGGTCTCCAAAGGGCGGGGCAATACCAACAAGCAACCCCACAAACTATTGGGGTGCTTGCCTGGCAAGGGGTGAAACCGCAGTTGAGCCAATGGGTAAGCGAGTGGCTCTGCTGCTTGCAGCCAAGCCCTAGGGGCCTGCCCCTTGATGAAAAGGCCTTGCAGTGGAGCTGAATTTTTATGATGGCTTTCGATCTGTAATTGCATAGTTAATATTCAATGATTTGCTCAATAAAGGCGTTGAGGTACTCTTGCTCAAATTTTGTTGTACTAATTTTTTCTAATTTAAGGTCTGGATTTTCATAATAATCATAGCCTGCAAAACATTCATCTGTGGCTACTCCTAGTGCGCCATCTAGTACGGGGGGGATATAAATCGTAGGAATGTTGATATTGCTGCTACGCAGCAGCAGCATCCCCGAACGGTTGATCTGAATCAAGCTACCATCAGGAAATTCAAAGCCTTCTCCTGTTTTTTTTGCGGTGAACAAGGATTGCTTAGGTGGACGATATTCAATTTTAAATACTCCATGTGTATTGGTCTTCAATTCATGGTTGTTAAAAACCAAATGCCCATTTTCATTGATACGCACAAAATGAATATTTTTTAGCACCGAAGCTTTGTAAATCAAACTTTGCCGAATCCCTTGTCGCTTTTGCTGATGCTCCTGGTATTTGGTTTTCCAAGCTGTTGGAAAGTCTGTTTTTCGTTCTATTTCAATACCCAACTTTACAACACGAATATCCCAGTAGTGCTGACCATAATTGTAATAGTGAAAGCTGTTGTCCCAATAGTAAAAATGTTCATAATGACAGGCTTCCCAATCATTAAAATCAGCTTTCCACTCCCTAGCTGTGGATAAATTCCGAACAGATAAGGTCCTATTTTGAGGGTTGAACTGAAGGAAAAGGTATTGCCCCTTGTCGTTGCAGCCTATTGCTAATTTGTAGCTATCCTTTACAGCATCTAATAACTCTATACAGCCCTTTCTACGTACTGTGTTGTAGTAGGGTTTCATCAATTTTCCATCTCCAGTAACTAAGAAAATGGCATCATCTGGAGCAACTAAGACCTTTTTGATGCTTGTGGGAATAGGGTAGAGTAGGGGACAGTCAAACTTTAACTGAGCCTTAGGTAGTTCCTTCTTAGGAGGGTTGGCCCAGTGTTTTTCCAAGTTCAGATTTAATGTTTGAAGACAACGTTTGCCTGATTTCTGATGTTTATAAAAACGAATAGTCCCCGTATCACTACTCACCAAACTATACTGTATTTGCTTATGATGTTTTTGTAAGGTCTGTTGCAAGGCTTGGGATTTCAAACTCTCTTCATGGCTAATGAAAAAGACTTCCATTGCTCTACCATTAGGGTAGACCTGAAAAAAATCTTCGATCCCGACCGATGCATCCAAACTAGTATCCACAAATTGTAAGTGTTGAATCAGCTCATCTACGGAGTCCAATCTTATGGGAATAGAAGTGGCTCCTGTTAGATACAACTCAACATCTTCTTTAGCCTTAGGGTGTTGGACAATAGCTAATGCCAGCGCAAAATGAATTAACTTTGGGCTTCCCCAACTAAAAATAGAAATATCAATTAACACTGCTCGCTGAAAATTGTTGTGAATAGGGGGATGTTCTCTTTGAATGAATAAGGCCTCCATATTGGCCAAGCGAGATAGGAAAACCAGATCGTCATTGGCAAATTCAGACAATAAGAGTTGATCTAAATCCCCTTTATTACTAAGATCTGAAACACCTCCCAAACGTTGTTGACTGGGCATAGCACTATTGATCGGAATGTTCAAGCCTGCCCAAATAGGGCGAATCAATGCTGCAATCGGGAAAGTGCTTTCATACTCCAACAATTCATCGATCAAATCTTTGGAATCTTCAGTCCCCTCATGGTCCTCCTCCGGGATTTCCAGATCCTCCTCAATTTTTGGCAGACCTTTGATCTTTTCTAAAATAGATTCTACCGTAGGAAGTTCCTTTTTTAGTTTTGCAAAATGTTTAAAGTCTTTTAAAAAGATTGCGGCGGGCAATTCCAACTCCTCAAGCAAACTAGGAGATTGAAAACCCTTAGGGTCTAGGTTTTTATGCAAATATTGATGTTCTTGAAATAAAACTTGAAATAGAATCTGACGGCCTTCCTGCGACTTGTACTGATCTGGAATCGTGGAGAGTAGGTTCAAAAAATCAATGGCTGCATAAAGTATCGAAAAATGTTCTTGCTTAACTCGTTTAGAATTTTTCCATACATTGATGTTTTGGTAGAGGATATCCTCAATTAAGGCTAAGTGATCTTTGTGGTGAGGGTTGGTAGCGACTAGGGCTAGCAGCACTGCTCCAAAGGGTGGGATACCTTGTATTTTTAATCGATCTAAAAACTGCTCTAGATAAGCCCGATAGGCAATAGTTCCCCCCATCGGCACTTCAACCACTTCATACTGGTCATCCCAAATCCAAAAATAGTTAATATAAGGCTGATAATAATTTTGCATAAGTTAGGAGGGGTTAAGCAAAGGATAACCTAAAAGAAGAACGGCTCAAGGGCTGAACGTGATTCGCAGGAATACGAATGAAACTTGCATCTTTATTAAAGAAGATCCAATCCCCACCTTGTGCCAAGTTGAGTTTTGCTGCCAGCGCTTCGGCCAATAAGGGCAACTCAAAATCAAAACCTGTTGGGAGTAAAAACTGCCCCTGCTGCCAATAACTAAAGCCTTGTATCGGCAATAGTGGTTGCCCAATCAAAAAGGCGAGATGCTTTTTTAAAATTACCCAGCGCAAAGCCTCTAGGCGCAGCGCAGCTGCTCCCTCTACATAGGCCTTTAGTGCCTGCAATGAGACCAACATACCAAAGGGAGGGCGTTCTTGATCCGACCTCGACAACTGCAGCACTAAGCGATCTTTCAGCCCAAAATAATTGAAATTGCCATCTGGCAATTCTACAGGTAGAACTTTGGCAATGGGCTGCCAGTGCAATTTGGGCATTCGGCGTTCGGGTAGCTTACTCTCCAAAGGAAACAAGACCTCTTGCTCCTGACGATAAAGCTTTTTGTATGGAATGGCTTGTAAAAGTGCTGATTTTAAATCCGACTTTTCAAAACCTGTTACCCAAATCTGATCATCCTCTGTTGCCATTTGGAGTTGATCCCAATGTCGAATGCTATAAAGCTGAGCTTGGTGCTGCAAAGGGATTGCCATCCAGTAGTTTAAACTGTTTCCAGTATCTGTTTCCATAATTGATCAATCGCTTTTTGAATGTACTGTTTGGGCTCATGTTGCTGTACCCAATCGCAACGACTTTGCAAGTAGCGCAACTTGTCTTTGATGATATTTTGCTCTTGTGGGCTCAGCCCTTCGCTATTCCAAGCGGCTTGCAGTTGCTGAACCTCCTCCAATAGTAGCTCGGCATTTGGGGCTTTGTTGCTGCGGGCTTGGGGGTGAGCCTTGGGACTCTCATCTTTATCTATAATGGCATTAACCATAGCTTCTAGAATTTCAATCTGTTCTTCACTATCCCAAATATACTTCATAACCCAAAGGTCAGATAAAATAGCTGTTTGTCGACCACAACTCAAGGCACTTGCTGCAATGAGGTTTTGTAGCTTTACCGCACGGCGATCCGAAACCTGAATACCCGCATTTCGGAGGGAGTGAATCAAACCCAAATAGTCTTTACGAATAGGGGCGAGTTCGACCTCTGCTACGGCGCTCTGCAAAGCAAGAATTTCTGCTCGCGTTATGGTAGAAGACCTTAGGTGTTGTTTTTCCAACTTCCAACCAGCCAATAAGACCTCCTGCAGTTGATCTGGATGTACATAGTTAGATGAAACCCGTATCAGAAAACGATCGAGCAAGGCAGCCAAGGCTTCATCCTCTGGCAAGTGATTGCTAGCTCCTACAAACATAAGTGCAGGCAACTTTCGGGTTTCCCTACCCCGACGAAAAATTCGCTCATTTAAGGCCATCAGCAAGCTATTCAGGATCGCAGAATTGGCATTAAAAATCTCATCCAAAAAAATAATAGAAGCTTCGGGAAGCATCCCCTCGGTATTCGTCACCAAATCACCTTCCTTCAATTTCCGAATATCAAATGGACCAAAAATCTCATTGGGTTCGGTAAAGCGGGTAAGAAGGTACTCAAAGTTTTTCCCATCTTCAACTGCTTGAGCCAATGCCCTTACAATAGCAGACTTTGCCGTACCTGGAGGCCCTAGAAGAAAGGCATTCTCTCTAGCAATCAAACAAATACCCAAAAGATCTATGATTTCATCCTTTCCTACAAAGGTGCTTTTGAGCTGTTTTAAAACGTTTTGTAGCTTTTCTAATGACATTTTTAATGACTTTTAACTGAGAATAGTCTGTGAAGTTTTTGATGATGGATTAAAGCTTCAATTTAATGCTTTCCAGAAATATGCGCGGTGCATCCCCAAACTTGCCAGAACCAAAGGCTTTAATTCTGGCAGCTCCGCTAATAAAATAGCCTTTTGCTGAATGATTCGATCTACATACAACTGAGTTAAACTCTGATCCTGTTTAATCTGCTGAAAATCTAGGGTTGAGCGATCCAAATCATAGCCGATGCCTGAATAATGAAAAATTTGCAGTTTCCGTTCCAAATTGGGAATGAGCGCATCCTCTGGATCCAACATTTGTGCATGTACTAGAATGTCTGGTAAAAAGCGCAAACATAGATCAGCAGAGAGCTGCGCAGCAGCACTCATCTCCCCTTCATAGTCAGGAAGAAGCTCTTCCAGATCGGCAATATCCAACTCTCGATGCAACATCAACTGACAGGCAAAAAATACCGTCTTTGCCGCCCAAAGGGCGGCCCTCCCCTCAAAGGGCGGAGCCTCAAAAGGATAGCAAAGCCGCTCCTGCTCATACTCCGCAGAAAGATAGTTCGTCAGTGCATCTGCATCGGCCTCTGTGATGCTGAGCGTTTGCCCATACAGCAAAACACGCTCTTGCGTTCGCAAATGTTGAATACTTTGAAGAAAAGGAGATGGCATAAAGATCCTATGGTTTTAGATTGTTGCTAACTATTTAGCCCTTAAAAATTTTCGGATTCTTTCCCGAAGGGCTCGGTCTTGTTTTTGCGTATACACTTAGCGCAACCCTTGACTTTTTAGAAGTCTTTAGGCTTCAAAAAAGTTGAGCTACGCAAACCGTAGCCTTTAGGCTTCGCTCGATCAATAGCATTCTGAAGCCTAAAGGCTACAGCTTGCGTAGGAATGGCTTCGGGAGACTATGCTAAGGGGCCCAAGGACTCCTTTGGAGCATCCCTAGGGAAAGACTCCCTACGCTAAACACATACCTTTTTTACAAAAAAGGGAGGGGCTGAGCGAAGCAAATCCGTAGAGCGCTGAAGGCGCGACATTCCAGTCCATGGGGTGCAGCCCCATGCACTACTATGTTTCATTCCACGTTCATACAATAAAGCAAACTTCAGGCTAGAAAACCCTTTCCCCCCATCCTCAAACAAAGAGAAAAGGATCTTCACCATTCATTTTGCCGACAGCTGTACAGCCCCAGACTATAACTTCGCCAAAGTATCCACCAAAAAGCCCCAAAATTTTTGTACAGAACTGATTTGTACTTTCTCATCAGGAGAGTGTGCTCCTCGAATATTAGGTCCAAAGGAAATCATCTCCATCTCAGGATAATGCTGCCCCAAAATACCACATTCCAATCCCGCATGACAAGCATTAACCTCTGCGGAATGTTCAAATCGCTCTTGATATAAGGAAGCCATAAGCTGCACTAAAGCCGAGTCGGGCTGAGGTGTCCAGCCTGGATAGTCGCCACTAAAACTTACCTCTGCTCCTGCTAGTTCCAATGCTGCTCGAATGGCTTCAGCCTCATCCATCTTTTCACTGTCGACAGAGCTACGAGTCAAGCACAGTATTTCATATTGCCCATCAGCAATCAACACTCGAGCCAAGTTGTTGGAGGTTTGAACCAAATCGTCAATATCTGGACTCATTCGATAGATTCCATTGGGTAGGGCCTGCAAGGCACGTAAAATCTGAGCCTGAAAAGCTGTGGGTAGAAAATTTGAAGGAGCATCCATCCTTTCCAGTACCAACTCAAAACCTGGATCAGTACTATGGTATTCCGCTTGAATCGTTTGCCGATAATCTGCCACTAGCTGTTCAAAATCAGCTTGGGCTGCCACAGGCAGCGCCAACTCAGCAACAGCCTCTCGTGGAATCGCATTGCGCAAACCCCCGCCATCTAAGCGATGCAAGCGTAGCCCAAGGCTCCGACTAGCTTGTAGCAACAGCCTGACCATCAGCTTATTGGCATTAGCAAGCCCCTTGTGGATATCCATGCCCGAGTGCCCTCCAGTCAAGCCTTTGATAATCAATCGAAAGCCTTGTGTCCCTTCGGCAGCAACGGGCACATAGCTCCCTCGACCCGTAATATCAATGCCCCCAGCACATCCAATCGTTAATTCTTGATCGTCTTCGGTATCCAAATTCAACATATACTGCGCCGAGAGTAACCCTCCCTTGAGTTCCTTGGCTCCAGTCATCCCCGTTTCTTCATCAATAGTAAACAAAGCTTCTATTGGGGGGTGCGCTAGATCCTTAGCGGCCAACAACGCCATAATCGCAGCCACTCCAATACCATTATCTGCCCCCAAGGTCGTACCATTTGCCCGAACCCAATCTTCCTCTACCAACATGCGAATCCCTTGCTCCTCAAAATTAAATTCCGTAGCTGCATTTTTCTGATGGACCATATCCAAGTGACTCTGCAAAGCCACTACCGGGCGGCCTTCCATTCCCAAGCTAGCAGGCTTTTTGATAATCACATTCCCCACCTCATCCACATAGGTTTCTAGCCCCAGGTCTTCTCCAAATTTCTTCATAAAGGCAATCACCCGAGCTTCTCTTTTCGAGGGACGAGGTACGGCATTCAAGTCCGCAAAATAATTCCAAAGTGCAGAGGGCTCTAATGCCCGAACTTCTTGATTCATATTTCTTCGATGATGTTTTAGACCCTAGACTGGGAGATTCCAGACCAGAAGACTTTTTGATTTATAGATTTAGATATTTTCAAATGCTGTTGTGCTAATTTATCTTTTATTTGGGGCAGCCCTCCCTTAGGTCGGGCTCTGCTATGCTACGGGGCTCGCCCTTCGGCTCGGCTGCTCCTTAACGTCGCATCTGTCGCTGCGCTCCACCCCTGCGCAGCGCAGCGCCTACTCCTTTATTCTATTGTAGATAGCAAGACACCTAAAGCATGAACTATGATTTTTTTCCAAACATCGCCCAAATTGCTGCAATTAATATAACACTTCCTCCCAATAATTCCCTCCAAAGGGGTAGTTCATTTAAAAAAATTAAAGCCCAAACAATACCATAAACCGGCTCTAATGCCGCAACAATACTAGCCGTCTGTGTTTTGATATGTTTTAGACTTCCAATGAACAAACGGTGTGCAATACCTGTAAATACAATGCCCAGTACTGCCCAATAAGCATAGCTAATAGCAGGAGCTTTCCAATTGACAAAGA
Source organism: uncultured Saprospiraceae bacterium (assembly GCA_964580485.1). GTDB lineage: Bacteria > Bacteroidota > Bacteroidia > Chitinophagales > Saprospiraceae > Saprospira. The sequence goes on from CAZOLU010000022.1 coordinate 11,150, forward strand.
AAATAAAAGGTGTTAAAACCAAACAAGCCCCAAAATTCTGAAACAGCGCAATTTGATTGGCAGAATAGTCTGCTACCCATTTTTTATTCAACAAAGCCAAGATTGCAAAAGAAGCACCAGAGGCAACTCCCCATAAAATTCCCCAAAAGTAATCAGAACTGAAATCGAGTTTAGGGATGATGAGTGCCACGCCAGTAGTAGCTATCAAGGCTAAAATTAGATCCTGAGCCTCCATACGCTCTTTCAAGAACAAAGGGGCTAAAAGTACTGTAAAAATTGGGAAGGTAGAGAAAGTTAGCACCCCCACTGCAACCGTAGACAATTGAATACTTTGAAAAAAAGCCACCCAATGAAACGCTAGTATCCCGCCCAAAATACCTATAACCCCAAAACCTTGTTTCCTCCCCACACCCAAAGGCTCCTTTTGAACCCACATCCAAAGCATTAAAAACAATACCGCCCAAGCAGTGCGGCCCCAAACCAGTAAACTGGGCGCAAAAGGAATGAGCTTGGCAAACAAGCCAGCCCCTCCAAAAAGCATAACCGCAATATGCAATTGCCCCAAGGCAAATAAAGGTGGTTTTGAGTTCACTGTAATTTTATAAAAAACATATCAAGCAAAAAGTATGGTTGTTTTCTTTAGCATTCGAAACCATAAAAATTCTGCTAAAATAGGTTTATTCTAAAACAAATGCAGGCCTCTTTAACAAAATCCTAATTTTAAAAAAAATCTAGAGATTATTGGAAATCAAAGTATATACAACTATTATTGTGGAATAATTAATGCTAAAATAATGCTGTACTAGGATTTTTTTAACAAAAAGATAAAAAAACAGCATTCTTAATACATAAATAGGCGGACTCATACGTTTTACTCTTAGAGTTGGTGTATGCTGCCCCAACGTTCCCAAATTCTATCAGTATTTTGAATAATCCCCCTTAATAAAAGGGAAAATGATAGAGAATATTCAGATTAATTATTGCAACAACTATCTAAAATTATGAAATCATTTACCAAACTCTTTTTACAACTCCTACTCCCCCTAACATTGTGGATATGCTGTGCTCCCCAAGCAGAAGCTTCTCACGGGGTAGCAGTTGACCTTACTTATCAGTGTATTGATCCAGCGATTGGTCAATATGAATTTACACTGGTGTATTACCGAGATTGTAATGGGATTACACCTAGTGGTAGTTCCCTCAATATCTCTGGAGGCGGAGCCTGTGGTTTGGCTTCATCTATTTCTCTAACTCAGGTTTCCGTGGTAGATGTTTCTCAATTGTGTGATAGTACTACTTCCTCTTGTAGTGGAGGCCCAAATCCTGGTATTCAGCAGTATACTTATACTGGAGTTATTACGATACCCCCAAACTGTGGAAACGTTGTTGTTAGTTTTAGCGAATGTTGTCGTACTGGGGCAATTACCAACCTTACGAGTACTGGAACCACCTACGTGGAAACGGTACTCAACACCAATCACCCCAACTGGGGTAACCCCTGTAATAGTTCCCCACAATTTACCAACGAACCCGTTTTGTATACCTGCTCGGGGCAATCCACCTTCTATAATCACGGAGCGATAGACCCCGATGGGGACTCTCTGGTGTTCTCGGTCTCGCAGCCCCTTCAGGGGGCTGGGAATGGTATTGCTTATTCCGGAACTTTTAGTGCAGCACAACCCCTATGTACCAACAATACCTTTACACTAGATCCCAGCAATGGACAAATCTCTTTTACACCTTGTGCTAACCAAGCGCAATATGCCGTAATTGGTTTTGTGATTCAAGAGTATCGAAATGGTACCTTAATTAACACAACCGTAAGGGAAGTAATCGTTGTGGTATTAAACAACTGTACCAACCAAGCATCCACTATTGATAGCTTTAATGTGAGTCAAGGAGCCATAGATACCTCTGGTATTGTAACCTCTATTGATGTTTGTGGTGGAAATCAAGTTGACCTTTGTGTCTCTATTTCTGACCCCAATGCTACCGATTCTCTTACGATTACTAGTGATATTGCTTCAATCATCCCTGGTGCAAGCTATACCGTTACCTATACTGGAGCAGGAACCAATGAGGCCGATATCTGTTTTACAATCCCTACCGTAAGTGTTGTTACAGGATCCTACAACTTTCTAATCTTTATAAACGATAATGCCTGTCCCATACCTGCACAGCAGGTTATTGCATATAGGCTAGATCTGGAAAACCTACAACTAGAATTAGATCAGGAGTTTGTCTGTCCTAATGAATTGGATACCATCCAGCTAGATGCGATAGGCTTTGGAGGGGCTTCGGCGCCAGGAACCTACTCTTGGTCGCCTGCGGGCTTATTTAGTGACCCCACCATACATAACCCCGAGGCTTATGTGCTAGGGCCAGTAGACCTTATTTGTACCTATACCGATGGGGCTTGTGTACAACAAGATACCGTTTCGGTTACAGCACCCTTCCCCGCAGTAATCGATCCTATGCCAGATGTTACTATTTGTAATGGTACGGCAGCTCAAGCTATTGCTTCTGTTCAACCTGGACCAGGCCCCCAATCTTTTACCTTAACGGTACCTGGTGCAATTCCTACAGATACTATTGTGGACTTTCCAATCAATATTTCTGGTATTGCTCCAGCAGAAGTACTCTTCACCTCTATTCAGTCGGTTTGTCTAAATATTGATTGTAATCCAGGCTTAATTCGGGACCTAAATATATTCTTAATTTCGCCCTCGGGTTGTGTGTTACCTTTAACTGGAGGTTATGGTGGAATTAATGACCGAGATCTACAAGGGGTGTGCTTTACACCCAATGCTACGATCAACATATCATCCTATGCAACACCATTCTCAGATATTCCCAACTTTACTGATTTTATCCCTTCAGGAGCTGGTGGTTTTGGAAACCTTACAGGCTGTGATGCAAATGGAGACTGGATTCTGAGAGTACAACATACTGGAACCGCCGCTTTGGGGGCAGTACCCTGTACGGTCAATGATTGGAGTATTACCTTTAATGATCAATCAGAAGCTGATTTCTTCTGGTCTCCTAATTACAATATTAGTTGTACCAATTGTGATACAGCACTGGTCTCACCACCTGTTGATACTCAATATCAGGTAATTGCAGTAAATAATTTTGGTTGTAGTGATACGACTTCCTTTAATGTGGTGATTGATACTGCTTATCCTGCGCCAGTGATTGTCTGTGATTCAGTATCTCCTACCGAAGTGCATTTCTCTTGGGGAGGTATTGGTGGTTCTGGTGGATATAGTGTGAGTGTGAATGGAGGGGCTCCATTTATTCTTCCAGTTACTCAAACTACTTATAGTGTCACTGGGCTAAGTCCAGGACAATGTGTAGATCTTACTATATTTGCACTCTCTGGGGGAAGTTGCGCTGATGGTCCTCCGTCAACACATACTTGTTGTGCTTCAGGCTGTGTCGGCGTTTCCACTACAGTAGTTGATGCTACTTGTAATGGTGCTGCGGATGGATCTGCTACGGCGAATATTACTGGCGGAACTGCTCCAATCACCTACAACTGGTCGGATGGTCAAACTACCGCTACGGCTACTGGCTTGGTGGCAGGAGTGTATACCGTAACTATTGTAGACGGTTCTGGATGTATTGCGAATGCAGCAGCTACGATCAGTGAACCCTCTGCAGTGTCTGTTACTGCGGCTGTAACTTCTAATTATAATGGTGCTGAAATTTCTTGTAATGGTTCTGCTGACGGTGAAGCTACTGCTAATGGTAGTGGTGGTACTGGAGTAATTACCTACCTTTGGGATAATGGGCAAAGCACCGCAATTGCAACAGGTCTAGCTGATGGCGTACATTGTGTGACCGCCACAGATGCTAATGGTTGTACCGCTTCTACCTGTGTTACTGCTACGGAGCCTTCTGCGGTAACTGCTACGGCTGCTTCTACGGCGGTGAGCTGCTTTGGAGCTTCAGATGGTACATTGAGTTCCTCGGCAACAGGTGGTACAGGTGCCTACACCTATCAGTGGGATGATCCTTCATCATCTACTACTCAAAATGTAAATAATGTTCCAGCTAATACCTATAATGTAACTATTGCAGATGCTAATGGTTGTCAAGATATTGCTACAACTACAGTTACAGAGCCTGCTGCCACAGTGCTGGCGACCATCACCGTTACTTCTAACTATAATGGTGCTGATATTAGTTGTAATGGAGCTTGTGATGGAACGGCTTCTATCTCTGCTACTGGAGGAACTCCACCTTATAATTTTGCTTGGGACAATGGTCAAAATGGAACAAATGCCACAGGCCTTTGCGCAGGTGTAACTACGGTGACTGTCACTGATGGAGGGGGCTGTCCTTTCACAACAACTGTTACCCTCACAGAACCAGTTGCGGTTACTGCAACTATCACCGCTACTACGGATGTAAGCTGTAATGGAGGTGCTGATGGAACAGCTACAGTCACTGCTGCTGATGGTACTGCTCCTTATACTTACCTCTGGGATAATGGTCAAACGACGGCTACCTCCACTGGCTTGGCTGCTGGTGTAGCAGGGGTAACCGTAACGGATGCTAATGCTTGTTCTATCTCAACGGCTGCCACCATCACCGAACCTTCTGCTGTTTCTGTAACGGCTGCAGTTTCTTCTAACTATAATGGCGTAGAAATTTCTTGTAATGGTGCAGCTGATGGTGAAGCCACGGCTACTGCCTCTGGAGGTACAGGTCCTTATACTTATCTTTGGGACAATACACAAGCTACTGCTATTAGCACCAACTTAGCTGATGGAGTACACTGTGTAACAGCTACTGATGCCAATGGCTGTGCTGCGACTACTTGCATAACTATTACAGAGCCTTCTGCCGTTACTGCTACAGCTTCCGCCACAGATGCGCTTTGCTTTGGATCTTCTGACGGTACACTAAGTTCTTCAGCAACTGGTGGTACTGGTGCTTATACCTATCAGTGGGATGATCCTTCATCATCTACTACCCAAAATGTAAATAATGTTCCTGCTAATACTTATAATGTAACTATTGCTGATGCTAATGGTTGTCAAGACATTGCTACAACTACGGTTGCTCAACCTGCTGCAACGGTAGTAGCTTCAGTTACAGTTACCTCTAATTATAATGGTGAGGATGTAAGTTGTAATACTGCTTGTGATGGAGAAGCTACGGCATCTGCAACAGGTGGTACCACTCCTTATACCTTTACTTGGGACAACAGCCAAACAACTGCTATCGCAACTGGTCTATGTGCAGGAACGCATACCGTTTCAGTTTCCGATGCAGGAGGTTGTACTTCTGTTGCCACCGTAACTGTTACAGAACCTCTTGCAATTACTGCAACGATTACAGCTACCACCAACGTAAGTTGTGGAGGAGGGGCTGATGGATCTGCTACGGTTACAGCTGCTGATGGAACAGGAGCCTATACTTATCTCTGGGATAATGGTCAAACAACAGCTACCGCCACTGGCTTGGTTGCTGGTGTTGCTGGAGTAACTGTGACGGATGCTAACGGTTGTTCTATCTCAACGGCTGCCACCATCACAGAACCTTCGACGGTTTCTGTTACGGCTGCAGTGACTTCCAACTATAATGGTGCTGAAATTTCTTGTAATGGTGCTGCGGATGGTGAAGCTACAGCTACTGCTTCGGGTGGT
>CAZOLU010000022.1:16816-18521 GCA_964580485.1 uncultured Saprospiraceae bacterium
GGTACGGGACCTTATACTTATCTTTGGGATAATACCCAAACAAATGCTCTGACTACCAACTTGGCTGATGGGGTACATTGTGTTACTGCAACCGATGCCAATGGTTGTTCAGCTTCTACTTGTATTACCATCACAGAACCTTCTGCAGTTTCTGTAACCACCACTACAATCGATGTAAGTTGTAATGGCGGTGCAGATGGTGAGGCTACGGCTACTGCTTCGGGTGGTACCGGTGCTTACAGCTATCAGTGGGATGATCCTGCTCTACAAACTACGGCTACGGCTACTGGACTTACAGCGAATACTTATAATATTATAGTATCTGATGCTAATGCTTGTACTGCTACTACAAATGCTGTGGTAGGAGAACCTGCTACGGCTGTTTCTGCAACAGCTACTTCTACTCCTGCTTTATGCTTTGGAAGTGCTGATGGAACGGCAACAGTCACCGCTGCTGGTGGAGTTGGGGCATACACTTACCAGTGGGATGATCCTGCTCTACAAACTACGGCTACGGCTACTGCACTTAGTGCAGGTACTTATAATGTAACCGTGACGGATGGTAATGGCTGTACGGCTACAAGTTCTATAGCTGTTGCAGATGGTGTTGCTATAAGCTTAACCACTGCCAACACTCCTGTAAGTTGTAATGGTGGATCGGATGGATCTGCTACGGTTACTGCTTCTGGCGGAACAGGAACTTTTACTTATCAATGGGCTGCTTCTGCGTTAAGTCAAACAACAGCTATTGCAGCAAATATTCCTGCAGGCATACATGGAGTAACCGTAACCGATGGAAATGGCTGTACGACAGATACTACGGTTACTGTTAATGAGCCTACAGCACTAAATAACTTATTCTTCAACAGTTCTACCATTTCTTGTAATGGGTTAACCGATGGATCTGCCACCGTGAATGTAAGTGGTGGTACCACTCCTTATAGCTATTCTTGGGATAATGGTCAAACTACTCAAACCGCAACTGGATTCCCTGCTGGACCTCATGATGTGACGGTCACAGATGCAAATGGTTGTACTATTACAGGTACGGTAACAATTACAGAGCCTTCTGCTTTAACATTGACAACTGCTACAGATTCTGTCAACTGTGTAGGAGGAAGTGATGGTAGTGCTCAAGCTTTTGGGGCTGGAGGTACCGCTCCTTACAGCTTTAGCTGGTCAACAGGAGCCAACTTCTTTGAAATTACAAACCAATCTGCGGGCGTATATACTGTAACAATGACAGACGCCAATGGCTGTCAGGAGAATACCTCAGTAACTATTGGAGAACCTTCTGCGCCACTTGTTGCCAATATTCTAAGCACAACGAATCCAATTTGTGCAGGTGATACAGATGGAGAGATTACTGCGGATGCTTTGGGTGGAACACCTAACTATACTTTTGTATGGTCTAATGGGATGAGTACACAAACGATAACAGGTCTTGCTGCAGGTTCTTATTCGGTTACAGCTACGGATGCTAATGGTTGTACAGCTTCTACAAGTGCAAGCTTAACTACACCTACTCCTTTAGTAGTGACTGCTCAGCAATATAGCAACTTCAATGGTGCTGCAATCTCCTGCCCTGGTGCAGCTGACGGTGCCGCAGAAGTTACTGCTTCTGGTGGTGTTCCAACTTACACCTACGCTTGGTCTGGTCCTGTGGCCCAAAACACCACTATCGCTTCTAACTTAGCGGAGGGGA
>CAZOLU010000023.1:0-18351 GCA_964580485.1 uncultured Saprospiraceae bacterium
AGCTCTATTGAAGGCAATGCATGAAAACTTTCTCTATGGATCATTCCTAATTCAAAGGGATTCATATTAAAATCTCCTATGACGATAGAAGATAGCCCCATTTTTTCTTCAATTTTGTCGATAGAACGCTTAAACTGAACTGCAATGTCTTTTTGTTTTGTAGCACTCGTATACATTTTGCTTGGAAAATGTAATCCTCCCAAAATAAATGACTTGCCAGAATAAGTAACTTTGAATAGCAACATTCTCCTATTACGCTGCAAGTAATCTGCAAAATCAAAGGATTCTTCCACACTTTTGTCTCCAACTAAATCACCTGCTCTTAATTGATCGTAACTATCAATGTATTCAATATCATACTTTCGACCTGTATGAGCAAAAAATAGCATCCAATCTTTTTTATCATCATATATACTAAGACATTCTAAAGATGTGGTGTCTACTATTTCTTGAATGATAGTGCGAAAAGAATCTTTTGGCATCTTCAATTCAGATAATATCAAAATATCGACACTTTGAGCCAAGCTCTGTATTTGCCTTAATAAAACACTCCCTTTTCTTTTTAAATTCCAATATAATATCTTGAGCATTGTTGATAATCGATCAGGTCAAAACTAAACTTAGGCTACTCCTTTTTGCGCTGCTTTGCGCTTGGCTCGTTTTTCTGCATGAGCAAGAGCAGCTTCACGTACCCAAGCCCCTTGTTCTTGAGCCTTGCGACGATTTTTAATACGCTCTTTATTACAACGACCACGGCCTTTTACCACATTCCAAAACTCCTCCCAGTCAATTTCTCCAAAATCATAATGCCCACGCTCTTCATTCCATTTAAGATCTGGATCAGGAAGCGTTACCCCTAAATAATTTGCTTGAGGTACCGTAGCATCAACAAAATCTTGGCGCAACTCATCATTAGACTTGCGCTTGATCTTCCAAGTCATTGACTGTGCAGAGTGGGTTGATTCACTATCAGAGGGGCCAAACATCATCAAGGAAGGCCACCACCAACGATCTACCGCATCTTGCAACATTTTCTTTTGTGCTGCATTTCCTCGACTCAAAGCCAAAAGAATTTCGTAGCCTTGGCGTTGGTGAAAACTTTCTTCTTTACAAATACGCACCATTGCACGAGCATAAGGCCCATAAGAGGTGCGGGTAAGCATCACTTGATTCATAATTGCGGCACCATCCACTAACCAACCAACAGCCCCTATATCTGCCCAACTGAGTGTAGGATAGTTGAAAATGCTAGAGTACTTCGCTTTTCCAGTTAGCAGTTGCTCATAAATTTCCTCCCGGCTAATGCCAAGTGTTTCAGCAGCACTGTAGAGATAAAGTCCATGTCCTGCTTCATCCTGGACTTTAGCCAATAATGCCACTTTTCTACGTAGTGAGGGCGCACGTAAAATCCAGTTGCCTTCAGGCTGCATTCCGATGACTTCTGAATGTGCATGTTGAGAAATTTGGCGAATAAGGGTTTTTCGGTAGGCTTCAGGCATCCAATCTTTGGGCTCTATTTTAATTTCAGCATCAATTTTTGCTTGAAATTTTTCCTCTAAACTGTGGATATTTTGATCTTTATTCATAATACAAGTGTTTTATAAACTATTGGGTAACATTAGCTAAAACGCAAAGAACGAACAGTTGTTCGCAATTTACTCAAAATTTTAAATATCATCGAAATCTACTATCACTTTTTCTGTTTTGGGGTAAGATTGACAAGTTAAAATAAAGCCTTGTTCTACTTCTTCGGTAGTGAGTGCATAATTTCGATCCATCTCCACTTTTCCTTCATTTAGTCGAGCCTTACAAGTACAACACACCCCACCTTTACAAGCAAAAGGCAGATCTGCCCCTTCTTTTAAAGCTGCATCCAATAAATTATTTTCGCCAAAAGGCAGTTTGAATAGAATAGTTTTTCCATCTACTTTCACTTCTACATCACAGACCTTTCCTTGATCCTCATGAGCAACAACTCGCTTGGGTTGATCTCCCAATTTTCCATCGGGAGAAGTAAAGAGTTCAAAATGAATATGTTTTTCTTCTACTCCTGCAGTTTCCAAAGCGGCTTTTACATTGAAGATCATCGTTTCGGGACCACAGATAAAGAATTCATCCACGGTCTTTACATCTAGCAATTCCCCAAAAATCATATTGCATTTATTGATGTCAATACGACCATTTGCAATTGGTTCTTCTAAGCGTTCTCGACTCAAGATATAATGTACATTAAGCCGATCCATATACTTGTTTTTCAAACCTTCTATTGCTTCGTGAAAAATAATCGAGGCGGTATTCTTATTGCCATAAATCAAGGTAAACCTACTCTGTGCTTCGGTTTGTAAAACCGTTTTCATGATGGATAAAATAGGCGTGATTCCTGAACCAGCAGCAAAAGCTACATAATGTTTTTGCTGATCGGCGTGAACGGTAGTATAGAAATTCCCCATAGGAGTCATCACCTCTAAAACATCACCTTTCTTTAAAACCTCATTAGCATAAGTGGAGAACTTCCCTCCTTCTACTTTTTTAATAGCCACTCGCCATTCATTATCCAAAGGACTGCTACAAAGGGAGTAGCTACGGCGTACATCTTCTCCATTGATTTTAGTTTCCAGAGTAAGGTATTGTCCTTGTGTATATTGATAGGCAGTTTGGAGTTCTTCAGGAACTTCAAATAAAACCGACTTGCAATCTGCTGTTTCTGCTTTAACTTCGGAAACCTTTAGGCTATGAAATTTACTCATAAGTACCAATTTGATGATTTGATGATTTGCCAATTTACTAATGACTTCTCCATTCAAATCAATTAAAAATGATGTATTTTAATAATTTAGCAAATCGCCAATCGCTTTGCTAACTTTAGCTGCTGAAGGCAGCATAGATTTTTCTAAAACTTCGTGTAATGGGATAGCGGGGAGATCTTCAGCACCTAAAGTACGTACAGGTCCATCCAAATATTCAAAACAATGTTCCTGGATTCGAGCTGCCAAGCTTTGGGCAAAAGTGCAATTGATAGGTTCTTCTGTTAGCACCAAACATTTGCCGTGTTTTTTTACCTCCTCAAACACCAATGCTGTATCCAAAGGTGCTAGTGTACGCAAATCTACAATAGAGACCCTCCCCTCATAATCCTTGGCTGCATTCAATGCCCAGTGCACTCCCATACCATAGGTAACTACAACCAAAGTAGCTTTTTCCTCCATCAAATCGACATCAGCTTCCAAGGCTAAACGCCCCTTCCCAAAAGGAATTTTGTAGTCTCGATCTGGCATAGGAGTCCTAGCAGCTTCTGTACCAGGCACCTTAGACCAATACAAGCCCTTATGCTCAAAAATTACCACAGGATTGGGATCATAATACGCCGATTTCATCAACCCCTTCAAATCTGCTCCATTACTAGGGTATGCGATCTTGACCCCCTTAATATTAGTCACCACAGACTCTACACTAGAAGAGTGGAAAGGACCCCCAGAGCCATAAGCTCCAATAGGTACTCTCAAGATCATACTTGCTGGCCACTTGCCATTTGATAGATAGTAAGAACGGCTCACTTCTGTAAATAGCTGATTTAATCCTGGCCAAATGTAGTCAGCAAATTGCACTTCTACAATTGGGCGCAGACCAGTAGCAGCCATACCTACGGTGCTACCTATGATGAAGGCCTCTTGAATAGGCGTATTGAATACTCGCTCATCTCCAAACTTTTGTGCAAGTGTAGCCGCCTCACGAAATACCCCCCCTAGGCGACCACCTACGTCTTGCCCATAGAGTAGACATTCTTTGTGGTCTTCCATCAATTCTTGTACAGCAAAGAGTGCACAATCGACCATGACTTTGACTTCAGCCCCTTTGGGGCTGCGCTCGCCCTCCTCTTGAGTAACAGGAGTTGGAGCAAAAACATGTTTATAAATATCTTCTGGCTCTGGTTCTGGCGCTTTTAGTGCTTCTTCAAAATCGGCCTGTACCAAATCTTTAGCCTCTTGTTCAATTTTCTTAATTTCCTTTTCAGAAAAACCTTCTTCCAACATCTGCTCTATAAAAATAGGAGTAGGATCCATTTGGCGCTGTTCTTCTAAATCATCCCGATACCATTCCATACGAACCCCAGAGGTATGGTGATTTAGGAGAGGAACTGTAGCATGAAGTAAGAATGGACGGCGTTCTTTTCGGATAGTTTTGATAATATCCTTCAACTCTAAATAAGACTCTAAAAAATTGTAGCCTTTGACTTGTCGTGCCTCGATCCCATGAAATCCTTGAATAAATTCAAAAGCATTTTGGGCGCGTGTTTCAGCAGCATTAGCAGAAATATCCCAGCCATTGTCCTGAATAAAGTATAAAATAGGAAACTGTTTGAGTGCTGCCATTTGAAAAGCTTCAGAAACCTCCCCTTCTGTGATAGAAGCATCACCAAGAGAACAAACTGCAATAGGAGCATCTCCCGCAAAATCATCTTCATTCAAACCCAATAATTCCCGATATTGCAAGCCCATAGCTACCCCCGTAGTAGGAATTGCCTGCATACCCGTAGCAGAGGATTGATGGGGGATTTTTGGTTTATCCTCATCTCTTAAACTAGGATGTGAATAATAGGTACGCCCACCAGAAAATGGATCATTTTGTTTCCCTAAAAGTTGCAACATCAAGTCATAAGGGCGCATACCAACAGACAACAATAAAGCATCATCCCGGTAGTAAGGAGCTACAAAATCTTGGGGCTTGAGCTGAATACCTAAAGCTACTTGCAGGGCTTCATGCCCTCTTGAAGTAGCATGTACATACTTAGATACCAACTTAAAATTATTTTCATAAAGCTCTGCCATACTTCTTGCTTGACAAGCAAGCGAAAAAGCCTTACGTAGGGTGGTTTTGTTAATCCTTTTTTTGGTTTTGGTAGGCATATTTGAAGGTATTTTTATTTACAAAAGTGAAAATACGAACAAATGTTCGTTTCTCTATTACAGAGTATCAATTTTTTTGATGATTTTCATCAGCTAAAGTAGTATGAATAGGGTGAAGAATGCTAAAATCTTTAGGCTACAACACCTCCAATCATCATTTCAACAATATCGTGTTTTAACTCTTCAGCTTTGATTTTTCCAGTAGGTTTGTACCAATAGTGTAGCCACTGTACCGCATTCAGCAAGGAGTAGAGCATAATTTCGGTATTTAATTTTCTCAATTCACCGCTTTCTATACCTTGTTTAATGATATTCCTAAAACGCCCCTCGTAGTCTTTACGTAATGCAATAAATTTACTCAAATAAGGCTCACTTAAATGCTTCCATTCATCGTTGAAAACAGTTACTGCGGTAGTATCTTCCAGAGCTGTTTGAATATGCAATAGTAATAATGCCTTAATTTTCCCCACACAACTAGTATTCATTGCCTCTACCGCATCCATTCCTTCTCCAAAACGTTTGGCATGATCAAAGCATATTTTTTGTAAGATTTCTTCTTTTGAACCAATATGACTGTATAAGCTTGAGGCTTTCAAATCTACTCTTTCAGCAAGATCCCTCATAGATGCAGCTTTATAGCCTTTTTCCCTAAACAACTTGGCAGCCTCTTGAAATATTTTTTGTTTTTTATTTTGCTTATCAATTATCGCCATTTTGTTATTTTGTTGTGGATACCAAAAAACTTATTACTTGGGTAATGATTTTCCTAAAGATAAGAGGATTCGCATAAAAAACAAACGTTCGTTCCTGTCAAACACAAACAAAGAATTAAAGAAATAAATATTTAAATAAAATGCTAGGAGAGCAAGATTTGGATTCATATATTTTTGTTTTATCTGTGGAGCAGGAACACACTCAGGTGGTAGAACGAGTATTGGAAGCCCATCGTAGTGATTATAGCATTCATTTTTTTGAGGATGCTAATAGTACACTAGCTCATTTGCATTTACAAGCAGAATTTCTCCTAGTCATTTTATCCCCATCACTCCCATTAGCTGACGATTTTTTTAAAACCTGTTTAGACCTAAGTCCAAATAGTAAAATTTGTTGCATTGGGTTTACTCAGCCTCTGAGTCAGCTTACAAAGCTCATGCGCATAGGCATCTATGACTATTGGGATATAGAAACCGATTATAGTATAGCACTAAAAGCCCTTCTCACTTCCAACACAGCGACTTCTCCAACAAAAAACACATTAGTAGAACAATTTAGGCGATTAGGAATCATAGGAAACAGCAAACTCAGTAAACGGCTCTATAAAAAAGTACTCAAAGCGGTTCAGGTAGATACCACTATATTGATCCAAGGAGAACATGGAACGGGTAAAGAACTTATTGCCAAAACCATCCATCAATTATCTCGTAGAGGAGCAGCAGCTTTTATAGTGTTAGATTGTTTAAGTTGGCCTACGGAACTACTAGAAGAACAATTGTTTGGGCGTGAGAAAAATGTATTTGAGGGGAATCTCAAGCGTAAGATAGGCAGTATTGAATCAGCTTCAGGGGGTACATTAGTACTTGATCATCCACACATATTACCCCTCTATTTGCAAGAACGTTTGCTCAGAGCATTACAAGAACGTAAATTTATTCGACCAGGAGGTAGCAATATTGTATTTTTTAATGCCCGTTTGATAGTCTTGGATAGAGGATTACTAGAACGATCTGTAGAAGCGAAACAGTTTAGAAAAGACTTATATCAACAACTTTTGGGCTACCCTATCAAAATCCCTGCATTGCGCAAACGGCCTTCAGATATTCTACTACTTGCGAATCACTTTCTGCGTGCATTTATCCGCAGAAATAAAATAAAATCTCTTATCTTCACCGCAAAAGCCAAAGCAAAGCTTCAAACTTATGCCTATCTAGGCAATATAAGGGAATTAAAGTTGCTTGTTGAAATTGCAGCCACAAATGCAGTCGGTACAGAAATTACACCTAAAGATATTCAAATTACCTCTACTACAATATTCCCATTAGAGGAATGGTTGGAGGAGGGGTTGAATCTTGAGGAGATCACTTATGAAGCCATACAATATTATTTAAAAAAGTTTAATGGCAATGTTTTTAAAGCAGCTGAAGCACTAAAAATTGGCAAATCAACAATTTATCGCATCTTAAACAAGCAGTAAAGCATCAAAATATATGACATCCATTAACCTTAGTTATTTGAATGAGTTGGGCGATGGAGATCATGAATTTGTGATTGAAATGCTAGAAACCTATCTAGATGAAACCACAAAAGACATGAAAACTTTGAGCCAAGTGTTAGAAGAAGAAAATTTAGAGCGTATTGGCTTTGTTGTACATCGCAGCAAGGCAGCCTTTCGCATGCTTGGACTTCAAGATATGACTGATTTGGCTCAAGATATCGAATTGGCTGCCAAAAAAGGGCTTATTTCTGCTAAATCGCTACGTGTTCCCATCAATAGTTTGATTGAACAAGCAGAGCAATCCTTCAAGGAAGCTCAACAATATATTGATCAACTCAATGGTCAGTAAGCTATAAATAGTGCCCACTCTTCTATTTTTTCTTGGTTATTCACTTTAAAGATCAAGCCTAAAGACCTATAAATCATGAAGTAGCCATTACTATGTTGAATGACTTGGGGTACTTGAATGTGGTCATAAGCTTTGCGTAGCATTCCTACGGTATATCCTTTTCGTATTTTCTTCGAAGTAGCCAAAGTTTTGGTTTTTTGCAATACGAAAAATGTAGAATAACCACGTCGAAGGTTAGGCAGTTCAAAACAAGCTAATTTTGAATTTGGTAATTTTTTGAAATGTATTTGGGCAGCACCAAAAGCTTCTTCTTGTAGCAGGATACTTTGGTTGAACTGTTCTGGGCAATTATCCACCAAAGGTACACCATCCAAAATATCATGAATTTCGGTCATTGGGGTAACAGCAAGTCGGCTATAACCTTTTTCCAACACCTCTAAGTTGTGTTTGCTGATTGTTTGGATAGCGGTATTTACGGTGTATGTTTGGGCTTGCTGGAAAGCTGCTTTAGCAGCAGCCTTTTCCCCTTTCCTAGCCAATAGTACTCCTTCTAACAATTTCACTTTAGCATTTCCCAAAATAGAGGTTTTGAATTGATTGGCCTTTGACAAACTATATTCAGCATGTTTATTCTTTTTGGACAGATCATACACTACGGTTAAGTTTATCCATGCTGTTGCATAACTACTATCCAAATCTATCGCACGCAACAAGTTGGATTTAGCTAGATCCAATAGTTCAGACTCCGTTTTCAAAGCCCAATTTCGTAAAGCATGATCCATATCTAATTCAATAGGATACCAATAAGCATTTGCTGATCGTTGTTGAATAGCAATAGCCAAGAGTGCCATTCCTAGATTATTGTACAGTTCTTTGGTTCGCACAAATTGCAAAAGATGTGTATACCCATAAACTGCTTGAATATGCCAGCCCAAGGCCATAAAGTAATTAGAATATTCATATACTTCAATCAGTTCCTCAACACGGTTTTGCACCTTCTTGGCTACAGCTTGTCGTTGTTTCAAACTAGGATAATTACTTAGATTAGGATCTAGCTCATAAGTTTGGTACAATTTCTCTAAAAACTGAGGAATAACTCCAAGTGTGTTGTAACCTGCCAAATATGCAATGAACGCCCCATAAATATCAGCTTCCTCCTCATGCTGACGTTGTTGAGTGAAAGTTTTTTGCTTGGGCATAAAATGAGTTCCAGCAAACCCAAGCTCTTTCCAATCGTGCTTTTGGTAAAAATGAGTAAGCTCATGCCCAATTAAAAAAGCTAGGGCATCATCAGCATAGTTTCCCATAGTTTTACAAACACGATAAGCTTCCAACTCAATAATGAGTAGATTGTCTAAAGCTTGATAAGAAGCCACCTTTGCTTTGCGATCCATCATCACTAACTTGGGTAACTTTCTTCTATAATCACCATTAGCCTTTAATAGTTTATGATATATCTCCGTTACTTCCAATAAGATAGGGTCATCTTCGGCTAGTTGTCGTTGCCCATAAGCATAAGAACACCCTAATATACTCCCCAAAATCAATACAAAAAGAAATCTATAAACCATGTTGGTAAAGTTTGAATTTGTTACTACAAAAATACCCCAAAACTCAATGGGTTTGATAAAACTGATAACTTTTTACCTTAAAAGTGTATCAATCATAAAAGTTCTTTGGAGGTTAATATGCTTTTTCACTTTATGGTTATCAGCTTTTCAAGGCATTTTATTAACTTTAGATGTTACTATTGCCCATATTCTGTTGAACTTTTAAATAAAGATGATTAAACAGGAAGAAAACAGCACTGATTTTTTAGCTAGGCTGAGGCTGGGAGAATCCAAAGCCATAAGAAAGCTCTATGAACAAAGTTTTCATAGCTGTGCTAAAATGGTGCTTAACAATAGTGGCTCGATGGAGGATGCACAAGATGTATTCCAAGAAGGAATAATGGTATTTATCAAAAAACTCAATACGGAAGATTTTGTGTTGAGTGCTGCTCCATCTACTTTCATTTTTGCTGTAGTACGAAACCTTTGGCTAAAGCAACTACGAAAAAGAGGTAAAAAAGCTACATTATTGATTCTAGACGATGATGATCAGCATTTTCAAATTGCTGATGAAGATCTAAGTTTAGAACATCAAGAGAAAGAAGCAAAACATTTGGCTATTGAAACTGCTATGAAAACATTGAGTCCAGAATGCCAAGAGATTATCCTCTATTATTATTTTCACAAACTCCCTTTGACTCAAATAGCAGAACGATTAGATTATAGTCAAAAATTTATTCGAGTCAAGAAGAAACGTTGTATGGATACTTTAAAAGCTGAAGTATTTAAACCTAACAAAACCCCTTGATATGAAAATACCTGAAGGCTATTCAGAAGAAATTATAGAAAACTATCTATTAGGGAAGTTGGAAGAAACTGCTAAAGTTAAGCTAGAAGCTGACATTCTACAAAACCCTGATTTAGAAACTTATATAAAATCCCACAAACAATTATTCGCTGGTATTCAATCTTATCAGTTACAACAAATTAAAAAACAAATACAACAAGAGGCACAACAACTAAAACAAGAAGGTTTTTTTATTCAAGATGAACAAATTGAGGATTACCTTTTAGGCAACTTGCCCAATGAAACAAGTATTACAATAGAACGATGGCGGCAAGAAAATCCAGACTTAGAGGATCGTATCCAACAGCAACACGAACTCCTTCATGGGATAAAGCATGTAGGAGAACAAAGGCTACAAAAAAACATACAAAATTCAAAGAAAGAGCTGGAGGAGGAAAATTTCTTCACTCAGGAGTCCAACAATAAAACATCTAGTAGAAAGCTCCTCTACCGCTGGTCTTTAGTAGCTGCTGTTATTAGTGTATTGTTTTTTGCTGGTAGGTTTTTGTTGTGGCCAGTTGGGCAGGATGCAGCCGCTGAGCGGCTGCCCTTGTTGGCTCTTGAGGAACAGCTGAGTTCTAATATTGCTAGAGAACTGAGTGAACAAGGCTTTGCTGCAAGCCCCAATAAAAATTTAGAAAAATTGGCACAGGGGCTAGAGTTTTATCAACAAGAGCATTATACTATGGCTATTCCCCTATTCAAAGCCTACATAGAAGAGCAGCCTATGTCTGACTTTTTACCAGAGGTTCAGTTGTATTTAGCCATTGCTTACCTTGCACAAGCCGAACAAAAAAAGGCCATTCCTCTCCTGCTCAATATACATACAGATCCTCCTCAAAATATATCTGCAACAGCTATAGAATGGTATTTAGCCAAAGCTTATTGGGAAAATCAAGAACAGGACAAAGCCAAACCTATATTAGAGCGATTAGCAACAGAACCTTCTATCTATCAAAAAACAGCTCAAATGCTTCTTGATTAACACAATTCTATGTCACTACCCAACTCTTGCGCCTACTTCATTTTAATTTTTTGCTTTGGGACTTTCTCTCATGGTTTTAGTCAATCACTTATTAAGGAATGGCAGAAAAACCAAGACCTTATAGAAAACTTGGAGCAAAGGAATCAACTTAAACAGGCAAAACCCTTAATCATCTATAATCTCAACCTTGCAGAAGATAATTTTGGGGGGAGAAGCAAGGAGTACAGATACTCTATTTTTTATTTAGCACGCTTGTATCAAGCTGAAAAAAATTACAAAAGTGCAGAGCAAACCTATAAGAAGTTACAGGAGCTCTTTATGTTGTTGAAGGAACATAAAAGCTTAGAATATGGGATTTTGCTTAAAGAAATGGCGATTTTTTACTCTGAAACCAACCGGATTGAGCTGGCTGATTCTATATTTTTTGATGCTCGTTTTCTTTTGGAAGAACTAGGTCTCAAAAAAAGTAGTGAATATGCTTCAATTTTGATAAATCAAGCCAAGCACTATCATTTGGCTGGAGATTTTGATCTAGCAGTTGAGCTATATGGAACCCTAGATCGCAAATACAAAAAGCACCTCCCACCTTTTGAATATATGACAGTACTACTAGACTTGGGGGCTGTCTATGAATCCGTTGGGCGCTATAAAGATGCCTTAAAATGCTATGAAAAATGTATCAACATACGTAGAAAAAAACAAAAAGATCTCAATCAAAGTATCAATAAAGATGGGATGATGGCTTTGGCTATTGCGGGGCAGGCTAGAGCCTTGGAGCAACTTGGAGAGTTTAAACAAGCCAAAACAGCCTTTACCGCAGTATATAGCTTATACTCCATCAAACTGGATAAGGGGCGCAAAGAAGATAGGGAAGTTCATCAATATAATTTTAGATGTTTTTTGGATGAATATGCATCCTTTTATGAACATATTGGTGATTATGATGAGGCTATCAAGATCTTTGCTAAGATTGACTCTTTGGGAGGAAGTCTTACACAAATAGCCATGAGTGCCTGCAATAAGGCTATTCTATACGAAGCTATGGGGAAATACCCTTTGGCAGAACAATATTACCTAAAGGCCATTGAAATATTGAAATCCTTACCTCAAGAGAATGAAGTATCTAGGTCTTATGCCAATGCATTATTAAACTTAGCTGGGCTCTATGAGCTAATTGGTCGCTATAAAAGTTCTGAAAAACTCTATCTCAAAGCCAAGGAAATTGATGAAATGACCATTGGTCGTGAACATACAGATTATGCAGCAACCTTAAATAATTTTGCAAAGTTGTATGTTTCACAACAACAATATCAACAAGCAGAGAAGTACTACAATTTGGCTCAACATATTCTAGAAAATAAGCTCCATAAATTCCACCCCCAATATATTCAGGTATTGAGTAATAAGGCATTTTTATATAAACTTCAAAACAAGTATGAATTAGCCGAAGAACTTTACCTTGATGTGCTCAAACTTCAAAAAAAAGTTGTAGGTGCTAAACACCCCAATTATGCTGAAACATTATCACAATTAGCAGGCTTGTATAAATGGCAGGGAGATTACAAGAAATCTAAAAAACTCTATCAAAAAGCACTAAAGATACAATTGGAGCTTTTTGGGGAACAGCACCCTGAATATGCTGCTACTATGAATGAGTATGCCCAACTACACCACCATCTTGGGCAGGCTACAGAAGCTTGGGCACTATTTAAGCAGTCCAATAAAATTCTAGTTGAACAACTTAAACAAATTTACCCTATTTTAAGTGAACATGACCGACTGGTATTTTTCTCTAAACAAGAGCCTTACTTTGAAGCCTTTTTTAGTTTTGCTAGCGATTATATTGGAGAGCTACCCGATCTGGTATATGAAATTCAAAGTATCAATCTACTCATCAAAGGATTAGCCTTAGAAGCTACAATAGAAAGTAAAGGTGATGCTGTATTTAGTGGTGATGATGAACTCTTATCCCTTTACAAAAAATGGAAAAGCTTGCGAAAACAAGTTTCTAAATATTATAGCCAACATCTCAATGGTTATGATATTGCTCAAGAGCAAATCGATACACTGATCAATAAGGCTAATGAACTTGAAGCAGAAATAAGTAAAAGATCTAATAAATTTCGTGCATACAATCACTCTAATCAACTTTTCCAACTCAACTTTATCGACCTAGTTGTAAACTTAACAGAACAAGAGGCTGTAATTGATTTTTTATGTTTTAACTATTATAATGGTCGCAACTACACCAATGAAAAACGTTATGCAGCTCTATTAACTAGACAGGGAATGCCCCAACCTCAGTGGATTTATCTAGGAACAGAAGAAGAATTAAAACTACTCTTAAATCGTAATATAAACCAGCGTTCTAGCAATTACACCAGCAACAAACAAATTGGCCAAAAACTTTATCGACAGTTGTGGCTACCTTTTGAGCCCTTTCTTAATGATGTCAAAGATATTCACCTATCCCCTGCAGGATTATTACACAAAGTATCTTTTGCTGCACTGCCTACAGATAGCTTGTTTTTATTGCATCGATATGGTTTGAGTTATCATAGTAATCTTCGTGAATTTATAAGCTCAAGAAAGTCGGAAGTACCCAGTTCAAAGAAAAGTCATAGGATTTTCATGTTAGGAGATCCAGCTTTTAGCAAACATCCATCATTACTCCCTAAAACCACTCCAGCTGCAAAAGCAAGTGAAGTATCTGTTCAAATATTTGGAGATCAGCTCGATGGCCATTTTTATCGTTTAGAAGGTACAGAACGAGAAATAAAAAGTATCCGTAATCTTTTTGATAGTGTGGGTTGGCAAACCCAAGTTTTCTTAGACCAAACAGCCACTGAAGAAAGCATCAAACAACTCCAAGAAAAACCACAAGTTTTACACCTTGCTACACATGGATACTTCTTTGCCATGGCACAAAAAGAAGATAGTGTTTTTCTACAACAAAGTAGTTTTCAAAAAAAGATGCGTTATGCTGTTAATCCACTCCTCAGATCAGGTCTAGCCTTTGCTGGGGCAAACTATATTTGGAGAGGTAGAAGAATACCTGCGAATAGAGAAGATGGCATCTTAATGGCTTATGAGGTGGCTAATCTTGACCTATTTGGAGTGGAACTTGTCACCTTGTCTGCTTGTGATACAGGCAGAGGTGACATACACAACAGTGAAGGAGTACTGGGCTTGCAACGTGCTTTCAAAGCAGCAGGAGCCCAGCACCTAATCCTTAGTCTTTGGAGAGTTCCCGACCAAGAAACTGCTGAACTTATGGGGATTTTCTACCAAAAGCATTTGGAAGGGCTAGACTGGTCTGAAGCATTCCGACAGGCTCAAATAGAATTATCTAAAATCTATCCTCCCTTTTATTGGGCAGGTTTTATTTTCGTTAATTAAATTTATATTTAATTCTTTAATTAAAGAATTATTTAAAACTTAGGTTTCTTTATTCCACGTTTTTTCATCCAGTTATACAAATTGGCTGGAGTGGTGTTGTAGCGCTGTGCGATAAACTTTTGTGTGGCACCATTGTTCAATAAAGCCTCTATCTCTGGTCGAAAAGGATCCAGCTTACTCTTTCCAGGTCCCTTTGGTCGACCAAGCTTCATGCCATTTGCCTTTCTAACCCTTAAAGCTTCTTTAGTACGCTTAGATATCAAATCACGTTCAATTTCAGCAGCCATAGAAAAAACCATAGCCATAATTTTACTTTGCAGGCTATCATTGAGCTGCCAATCGCCTTTAACAGCATAAACCTTAATTTTCTTTTCCATGGCAATAGAAAGCACCTCCATAATCTCAAGCATAGACCTTCCGATTCGGGACAACTCACTAACCAACAGATGATCCCCTTCGCCTAACTCATCTAAGATCCTAGCAATCTTTCGCTTTTTCCAAGATAACTTCCCTGAAACGGTTTCTTCTACAAAATGAACCTTCCCAAGATCTTTTTCATTTGCCAAATAAAGCAGATCTGCTTTATTTTTTTCTAAATCCTGTTCTAGGGTTGAAACCCTTAAATATGCGATCGTTTTAGACATAAATTTAATGAAAATACTTTTTATGCTTTTATTTAAAATAAAAATGAATACAAATATGAGTGTTTTTTATTAAAAAATAAATAAAATAATAATGACCCTTTTTATTAAATTCTAATCCCCTCGAAATCTAGGGGATTAAAAGCGGACAAATACTCACCCACTTTTTGTCCTCAATTAGCTTTTACTACGGACAAAAGATGGGTCGGCGCCTTATTATTTTCATTTTTTTGCGGAAAAACAAAAATTAATGCCGTTTAAAAATTGACTTGCTTTGGAGTTTCCGTTAGTTTTGGATTAGGAGCTAACTCTAAAACTTTTGTTACGTACAAAAAATGGGCAATAATTCCATCAACCCATAAATTGTCCGTAGTTCAAATAAAAAATAAAAAAGCAACAACAAAATCCGTAGTTTTTTAAAAGTTGCCTGTTTGTTGTTTTATTATTTATTAATACTTTTATTAATTTAAGGGCTTGTAACTTTTTGATTTACAGTGTGTTATAAAGCTAAATACGGACAAAAAGTGGGTGAAAAGCGGACAAAAAGTGGGTAAATACGGACAAAAGATGGGTGAAATACGGACAAAAAGTGGGTGAAAAGCGGACAAAAGATGGGTGAAAAGCGGACAAGTTTATTTTGTGTCCGTAGTAAGGTGAAAAATAGTTATTTATGGAAAATACACAACCCTATCAGAGTTTATCTGTAATTAAATCAAATCGAATTATTGAGGCTAAATACCGCTTGGGTGCTCGGGCTCAAAAATTCATTTTGTTTATGGCATCCATGGTAAATCCTATGGATGGTGAGTTTCGTTATTTGCGTGTCAAGGTAAAAGATATAGAACCTATTTTGAATACTGATCAGAAAAAATGGGGGAGTATCTACAAAATTGTAAAAGATATTATCATGTCTTTAAACAATCATCCTTTGAAAATACAGCAGGAGGATGGAAGTCATTTGATTATTAACTGGATTGCTTCTGCAGAAATTCGGCAAGGATCTGGCATGGTGGAATTTGAATTTTCTGAAAAGTTACGTCCTTATCTTTTACAGCTTAAAAGCCATTTTACCAAGTATAAGCTTCAAAATATACTTCAATTGAAAAGTGCTTTTTCTATTCGATTGTATGAATTGTTGAAGGCTCGACAGTTTATAGGAAAGGCAGAGTATGAATTAGATGAATTGAAGGGTATCCTTGGGTTAGATCAAAAATATAGTGTGTATTATGATTTTAAGCGGCGAGTGTTGCTTCCTGCTCAGGAGGAATTGGCTCAGTATTCCGATATTTGGTTTGAGTTTAAAGAGCGAAAACAAGGACGAAAGGTGGAGTATTTAATTTTTTACATTCACGAAAATGTAAAGGTGGTGCAAAAAATTGAAGCTGCAGAAGAATTGCCAGAAGTGAAAAATCCACTCATTGATGATTTAGTAGAATTAGGATTTTCTCGTTTTAAAGCTATTGAGTTGTTTCAGTTAGGTTTTGATGTTTTAGTAGATAACAATGTGAAAGAGTTGGCCAAAACAGTATATCAATCTGCAGAAGACTTTTTTAGAGAAAAGCTAGAGCTAACAAAATTTGAACATAAACGAGGAAAGGTACATAACCCTACTGGTTTTTTTCTCAAAGCAATACAAGAAGATTACCAAAGTAATGATTTTAAAAATGCTCAAAAGAAGCAAGAGAAACAACAACAACAACAAGCTGCAGAGGAGCTCAAAATGCAGTATCAGCAATTGTATGAAACACAACGTAGACTTTTACATGACCAACAACAAGAGCTGATTAACCAAATGTTTGTAAAACGTCCAAAGTTGTTAGATAAAGTTTTAGATATTTATGGTTTAAGTTTAGATGATTATAAAAAAGCTGCTTTAGCTAAAGCAAAGGTGAATGCTTGGGTAATCAATAAATATCCAATGCAGTTTAAACCCTTAAAAGCTTTGGAGGACAATATTCAGCAACTCAAAAAGTCAATTGAACGTTTTTAAGACTTATGAAACAGTACAAAAAAAATCAGAAGCTCGATATAGATGGCAATCTCATTCGAACCCAAGTATCTGGAAATGAGCATTACTTTTCCTTAACAGATTTAGCTAAAACTTCTAATGCCAACAAACCTGATGCACTCATTAGTAATTGGTTGAGGAATAAAGATACTCTAGAGTTTTTGAGTGTATGGGAGTTGAGTGTACATAATATAGATTTTAAACATGAGCAAGCCAAGGCGATATGGGAACAGGCCGGTAGCAATCGTTTTACAATGTCTGTGAAGGAATGGGTAGGGCAGACCTCTGCGAAGGGCATATACGCCAAACCAGGGCGTTATGGGGGTACATATGCACATGAGGATATTGCTTTAGATTTTTGTGCTTGGGTAAGTCCAAGTTTTCGATTGTATTTTATCAAGGAGTTTAAACGCTTGAAATTGGAGGAAGCCAAGCAACAAGGAATTAGTTGGGATAGGGACATTAAGCGATTTTTTTCCAAGGTAAATTATCATATTTTGACTGAGGCTGTGCGGACTCAATTGATTCCCCAACGAATTATTGACAGTAAACAAGAATGGATTGTGTATGCTTCTGAGGCAGATGTATTGAATCGAGCTTTGTTTGGAACTACAGCTAAAGCATGGAGAGCTAAGAATCCCAACTTGAAAGGAAATATGCGAGATCATGCTACTGCGGAGCAATTGTTGGTATTGGCAAACCTAGAAAACCTAAATGCTGAATATATTCGTCTAGGGCTTGCCAAAGAGGAGCGACTCAAACGTTTAAACGAAGTGGCTATCCATCAATTGGAATTATTACTAGAACTTTCTGTAGTATCCAAGCGATTGGATTCGGAGCGCTAATCCCCTCAAAATCGAGGGGATTAAAAATCCCCCTCAAACCTAAGTATGGTTTTGATTTGTTTTTACTATCTTTGAACGTTATTACAACGTTACAATCCGAAATTTAATTTTCCTTACATCAAAAATCACCCCTTATGCCCTATTTCAATAAGTCAGATATTCCAAAGCATTTGCGTTGTTATACCAAGCATTGCACCTATTGTGATCGTCAATTCTACACCAGCAAACCCAAGACCAAGTATTGTTGTAATACTTGTCGTGCTTATGCTTTCCAAAAGCGAAATCCCAATGGGTATAGTCAAGAAAAACCTTTAACCAAAGCAGAGTTACAGAAGCACTTAGAAACACTACAAAAACAAGAACAACAAAGTATCCTATTTCAGGAAAAAACAGATTTCACTCAACTCAATCAAGGGCTTGACCTGCTTCGTGCATATTTATTGATTCAAGAGCCTGAGCAAACAACTATTAGAGATGAAAAACTGCTACTAGCTTGTATCGAACTCATTAAAAATGATACTACCATGGTGGAGCAGTTATCTAAATATTTAAATAAATAACTGACATTACGCAGTTGAAAAATTAGGTAAATTGATATTTTTTTCTAGACA
>CAZOLU010000024.1:0-278 GCA_964580485.1 uncultured Saprospiraceae bacterium
GCTTGATTGGGGTACAGGATGCAGATTTAGCTTTGGCTAATCAAAATCCTGCTGCTTTAAACCCCTTGATGCATCAAGAAATTAGCTTGCAGCAATCTGTACATCCTGCTGGAATTACAGATGGCTATGCAGCTTATGCCCATCATATCGAAAGCTTGCCTTTAACTATTCATGGGGGGATTCAGTACATTTCCTATGGTAAGTTTCAACGAACTACCCTGACTGGAGATCTACAAGGCGGTACCTTCGGTGCTTCAGAAATGGCGATAACTGTTGGG
>CAZOLU010000024.1:288-2615 GCA_964580485.1 uncultured Saprospiraceae bacterium
GGGGGGGGCTACCAAGCTACCGATCGCCTTAGTTTTGGAAGTAATCTCAAAATGATTCTTTCTTATCTCGAAGGGTATAATTCTGCAGGTTGGGCTAGTGATTGGGCCATTATGTATCAAGATACTGCCAAACGCTTGGCTTTGAGCTTTGTTTTACAAAATCTAGGATCTCAATTTACTACTTATGGGCGCAATCAAAATTATCGTCCTATTCCTTTTGATGCTCAACTAGGACTAACACACCGCCTTAAATACTTGCCTCTGCGTTTTAGCATTATTGCCCATCACCTTCATCGTTGGAATATCCGTTATGATGATCCTGCTTTAACTCAAAATGACTTACTACTTGCAGAACCCACTGTACCAGATAATGGCAAGCCAACAGCAGGGGAAGTCGTAGACAATATTTTTAGACATCTTCGATTTAATGCCGAACTATTGTTAGGTAAAAATGAGGTTTTTCATATTCGTTTGGGCTATGATCGAATGCGACAAGGAGAACTAGGCGTAAGAGGGCTTCGAACTCTGGCTGGTTTTTCTGCAGGATTTGGGTTGAAAGTGTATAAATTTCGCATCGATTATGGGTTGATGGCCTATCATATCGCTGGAACAAGACATCATTTCGGGATTTCAACCAACTTAACAGAGTTTTAGAGTTTATTAACAAAAAAAGATGCTGTTTTTAGAGCCTAAGGAACTTTTGAAGGGCTAAAAGTTTAAAAAAATACTGCTTTTTCAAAACAAGCTGTTAAAAGGATTAGGAAGGCTTAGAAATAAATGTATCTTTGTGAGTTGAAATAGCTAAGGGACAGGTATTCGCTGCTCTATTAGTAAAATCATTATATTCTACGCTGATTATTCAGCTTTACAAATGAATTCAACCACAAAAATCCATGAAACAGCATACACTTAAAAATGTCCTCAGTCTTGAAGGCATTGGTTTGCACAGTGGAGCCCAAATTCAAGTTCAGATCCATCCGGCTTCGGAGGGGCATGGTATCTATTTTAAGCGTACCGATCTGGATGGGCAGCCCCAAATAAAAGTGGCTACCAATAATATTTATAAAACAGAGCGCCACACCGTCTTGGGAGATGAGAAAGCGAGCATTGCCACGGTAGAGCATCTTATGGCTGCACTATATGTATTGGGAGTAGACAATGCCCTAATTGAAGTGAATGGCCCCGAGTTGCCTATTATGGATGGGAGTGCCCTTCCATTTTTAGAGGCTATCAAAGCGGTTGGACTGATAGAGCAAGATAAAGATCGGGAACTGCTAGAGATCTTGCATCCCATTAGCATTACAGATGAAGACTCTGAGATTACGATTTTACCCGCAGATGAATTTGAGCTGACCGTAATGGTTGATTTCAACTCAGAGGTCCTTAGTCCGCAATTTGCAAGCCTAAAAACACTTGCCAATTTTGAAAAGGAGATTGCGCCTTGTAGAACCTTTGTTTTCTTACATGAATTAGAAGCTTTGGTTAATCATGGTTTGGCTAAAGGTGGTTCTCCTGATAATGCTTTGGTGTTTATTGAACAGTTGCCTTCTGCTACACAACAAAATTTTCTAAATCAGCAATATGGACTAGATCTTGAGATCAAGGAAACAGGCTTATTAGAAGGGACAAGCTTGCGTTTCCCGAATGAGCCTGCTCGACACAAATTGCTGGATCTTTTGGGAGATCTTGCGCTACTAGCTGCACAAATTAAAGGGAAAATTTTCGCTCGTAAACCAGGGCATAAGATTAACACCAAAATGGCAGAAGCCTTGCGCAAAACGATGGTTCAGCAAAGAAAAATCAAGGACATTCCCATTTACAACCCCAACAAAGCACCCATTTATAATATCACAGATATTTTTGAGAAACTTCAGCATCGTTATCCTTTTTTGTTGATCGACAAGATTATTGAGCTATCGGATCAGCATGTGGTTAGTGTCAAAAATGTCACCTTCAACGAACCGTTTTTCCCTGGACATTTCCCCGATAACCCTATTATGCCTGGTGTTTTACAAATTGAAGCCCTGGCACAAACAGGCGGCATTCTTGTAATGGAAACTGTTGAGGATCCGCTATCTTATGATACCTACTTTTTAAGAATTGACAATGCACGCTTTCGAAAGCCAGTAGTACCTGGTGATACTATACTCTTTCGCATGGATCTGAGTGCTCCCATCCGTAGAGGATTGGTAGAAATGAAAGGGCGTGCTTTCGTAGGTAATACATTGGTGGCCGAGGCCGATTTATTAGCACAAATTATTAAGCGTAAATAAGAGTGATGCAGCATCAGTTAGCGGTTATTAGTTCTCATGCACAGCTTGGCAAAA
>CAZOLU010000024.1:2625-10165 GCA_964580485.1 uncultured Saprospiraceae bacterium
GTTACAGTAAGTCCTTTTGTTACGATCGAGGATAATGTAATTATTGGGGATAATTGTTGGATAGGTCCCAATGCTGTCATTATGTCTGGAACACGGTTAGGAAATAATTGTAAAGTTTTTCCAGGAGCTATTGTGGGGGCTATCCCTCAGGATTTAAAATTTGGTGGGGAAGAGTCTACTCTTGAGGTAGGAGACAATACCATTATTCGAGAGTATTGTACCCTCAATCGTGGAACTAAGGCCAATGGTAAAACAAGGATTGGCAAGAACTGTCTCCTTATGTCTTATGTACATATAGCACATGATTGTATTGTTGGCGATAACTGTATTTTGGCAAATAATGCTACTTTGGCAGGACATGTAGAGGTCGAAGATCATGCACTTTTAGGTGGAATGGTAGCAGTGCATCAGTTTACCAAAATTGGAACACATACTATGCTTGGTGGTGGTGTTTTATTGAATAAAGATGTACCTCCTTTTGTGCGGGTGGCTCGTTATCCAGCTTCCTACATTGGTGTAAATGTGATTGGGCTTAGACGTAAGGGGTTTTCAGATGAAGTCATTCGATCGATTCAAGATGTTTATCATCAACTTTTTGTGGTAAACCAAAATCGAAAGCAGGCCTTGGCCGCAATTGAAAATGAATTGCCTGATAGCCCAGAACTCCAGCAAATTATGGCTTTTGTAGAAGCCTCGAAAAATGGAATCATCAAAGGACTTCGCCGCAATTAAAAACTCCCATGGGAAACTTGAGCGATGCAGATTGAATTAGAACAGTTAGGCAAGCGTTATCGATACGAATGGATTTTTAAAAATCTAAATTACACCTTTAAGGAAGGTGAAAGTTACGCCATTCACGGGCACAACGGCTCTGGAAAATCTACCTTACTACAAATCCTATCAGGCTATTTATCTCCATCTAAAGGAAAAATCCACTTTATCCAAAATGGGCAGCGTTTAGAAATTAACCAAGTATATCGTAATGTTATATTCTGTTCTCCATATATGGAATTGATAGAGGAGTTGACCTTGAAAGAAGCACTGGTCTTTCATCAATCCTTCAAGCCTTTGCAAGAGAAGGTTGATATGGCGAAGATTTTAGACCTGATTCAACTTCCCAAATCTGCACAAAATAAGGCTATTCAGTTTTTTTCATCAGGAATGAAGCAGCGGCTAAAGCTGGCCTTAGCCTTTCTTTCCCAAACCGAGCTACTGCTGTTAGATGAACCTACCATTACCTTAGATCAGGCTGGTGTGCGTTGGTATCGGAATCTACTGGAAGAGTATGCACTAAAAAAACGCTTGGTAGTGATTGCTTCTAATGTAGTTAGCGATTTTGAAGGTTGTGAGCATGAGTTAAATATTCTTGATTATAAAACTGTTCGGACATAAAGGAGCTTGGGTTTCCAATATTCCGACTGGCTGATATTTGTTTCAATTACGCCTTTGGAACTACTGCTATGCCACATAAACAGCCCTTCTTCGCTGTTTTTTGAGATAATACCCACATGCATCAGCTTTCCTGTTCGTCCATTCCTCCCAAAAAAGACAAGATCTCCCACTTCAGCCTCCTCTAGGGCGACTTCTTTACCTTGTTGTGCTTGGGTTGTGGAACTAGCCGAAAGCTCAATGTCAAATTGATGGAAAACATAGCTTGTAAAACCAGAGCAATCAAAACCTTGAGGTGATTTTCCAGCAGCTTTATATGGTTTGCCTTTATATTTGGAGGCTTCTGTTACAAGAGATTGACGGAGTGTTGCTTTATCCCATTGTTTTTCAACCTGAGATATAGGGGAGCTGTTGCAGCTAAGAAAGAAAA
Source organism: uncultured Saprospiraceae bacterium (assembly GCA_964580485.1). GTDB lineage: Bacteria > Bacteroidota > Bacteroidia > Chitinophagales > Saprospiraceae > Saprospira. The sequence continues at coordinate 4,445 of CAZOLU010000024.1, forward strand.
ATAATATTAGTCCTAATTCACGTTTCGCTGAAACCAATTTAAGAAAAGAGAATTAGTTTAAAATTATATTTTTCTTTAGTGATTAGAATTCACCCTAAACAAAATATATGATGGCTGACAGAGGTTAGTGTATTCTAAAGTTAAAATCTTCAAACTTAATTGCTTAGATGAAATAGTTTAAAATTTCAGCCAAGAAATAAAGTTCTGTTTAAGACTTAAATTAAAGTCATTTTTAATATATAATTTTTTTTAATTTGTTTTTCTAATTCTGAAATTAGCGAAACGTGAATCCTAATAAAAAAACCCCTTCTTTTTTCAAAATATTTGTTTTTTTGGCATGATTATCGATATTAGATAATTAGTTTTTATTAGGTTAGTTAAAAGGGTTATAAAAAGCGGTTCGGTTGCCTCCCGAATCGCTTTTTTCTTTTTCTAGGGTTTTGCCAATGGCATCCCTTCGGGGAAACCCTTCAAAAAATCGAAGAACGAAGCCATGGAATTTATGCTATGAAAACTAAAAAGGGATGATTCAATCAATTTTGAATCATCCCTTTTTTATGAGGTTGTATATCTTTTACCATACCGGACATCCATAACGACGGCCACCACCAACACTTGCAGGATCAATAAAGTAACTGAAGCGGATAGAAATGGTATAGTAGGAATCATTGTCTTTGGGGTCTCCACGTTGCTCATTAGGTGCAGAAACAACCCCATTGATCTGCCCTGGGTCATGAATTAGCGATTTACGAGCCATGTAAGCAGACAATGCAGCCTGATCAGGGTTGAGGTTATCTTCAAAGATCTGAGGATCGATGTAGTTGGTACTTACATCATCAATATAATCTGTAAAGGTTAGGCGGTGGTTTACTTCCAAAGCCAAAGCCCAAAGATCATTGTAGTTCCACTTAACTCCAAAACCCATAGGTACCATCATTTGAGTTAGGTTGTAAGGTACACGCCCTTCTACCAAACCTTGTCCTTCTGTTGCCAACGGCTTTAGGTCAATCCATTGACCATCAGGACCAGTTCCTTGTGGTTTAAAATTAAAAATACCTACCCCTATAAATACATAAGGAGAAAGTACGCTATATGCTTGATATCCACCTCCCAACTCAAAGTTGTAAGGAATAATTTCACCCGCTACCGAAGCCTCGAAAACACGAGAGCGGAAGTTCAAATTTCTATAATAACGAAACCATGCATCATCACCTCCACCTCTGGTAGGATCTTGTGCATCAAAACCACCTCTAGCCGCATCAGAAGCTAAATTATCATCTCCAGCTACCTGCAAGTAGTTGAGGTCTAAACGAGCAGAGAAATAGGGACTTGGGTTCCATCGACCATAAACCCCAATAAGAGGCTTAATCGCTCTAAAATCGGTGTCTCGTATAAATGGTCGACCAATACCGCTAGCTCCACCAAGGTCACCTAAAAATTGAGAAGTTCCCACTTGAAGCCCCAACTCAAATGGGTAAGGTGGTTGGTAGCCTGGCTGTGCGTAACTTAGAGAAACGCCTAACATTAAACAAAGGGTAAGGAACGTTATTCGCATCTTATATCCAGTATATGTGTTAATAAATTGATGAATGTAGTGTAGAAATATAAATATAGCTAAAATCATAAGAAATATTCAATCGCTATTCTATGACTTGCTATAGTTGCTTTAAATTTGTCTTTAAGATAAGCTTTTTATATAAAAAACATAGTAAGTGTTAAAAATATTAACATTTTGTAAAGTATCTTAAAAATCTTTATGGTTCATTAACGACTATCTCTTTTAAAATAGTATGCTTGTACTTATTTTTTTAACGAAAAGCATCCTACTTAATTTTAGGCATCGATTATGGGCTATTGAATACTGTCTTTGCATAACCGACTAATTCTTATCTGTTGTGAAGAGCTTACTAAAACAACTCCATAGAGCAACTCCAATTTATCCATTAGTTAGCTTCCGCATCATATTTGGGGGACTGATGTTTGTAGCGACTCTCAGAACCATGCTTTTAGGGTGGGTGGATAAATTTTATCTAGAGCCCCAATTTTTTTTTAAGTATTATGGTTTTGAATGGATAAGCGTTTGCGGAGGGGCTTGGGGGATCTACACCGTATATGTCCTTCTACTCCTTAGTAGTTTAGGAATTATGCTAGGTGCCTTTTATCGCTTTAGTAGTATTTTATTTTTCATTTTATTTACCTATACCGAGCTGTTGGATGTTACCCATTATTTGAATCATTACTATTTAGTAACCTGCATTAGTTTTCTAAGTTGTTGCTTGCCATTACATCAATACCTTTCTGTTGATGTTTATCTAAATCCCAACTTAAAACGTTTGACAATTCCCTATTACTGTATTTTTGTACTACAACTCCAATTGGCGATTGTTTACTTTTATGCGGGTATTGCCAAACTGCATAGCGACTGGCTTTTGGATGCTCAACCGCTTAGAATTTGGTTAGCCCAACGAGCGAATTTCCCTTTGCTTGGTCCTCTACTCTCCTGGCCTTCTACGGCCTTGCTCTTTGCTTGGGCTGGGGCAATTTTCGATTTATCCATTCCCTTTTTATTATGGTGGAAAAAAAGTAGAGTCTATGCTTATGTCTCTGTGCTGTTATTTCATTTAATGACGGCCATGCTCTTTTATATTGGGCTTTTTCCCTACTTCATGATGGGAATGACAATAATTTTCTTCTCAACCGCTTGGCATAAGAAAATAATTACTATTTTTGGGCGTATTTTTATTTTGACTTTGTCTAAATTAAAACAAGTAGGCAGCCAAACCCAGCCCTATTCAAATCAAGTTCTTGGGATTCATACCGTTTATCGCTATGTATTGATCGGCTTTATGAGCTTTCAGCTGCTATTTCCTTTGCGCCATTGGCTTTATCCAGGCAATGTGCTTTGGACGGAAGAAGGCTTTCGTTTTGCATGGAAAGTGATGGTACTTGAAAAGCGTGGTCATGCTGTATTTACGGTAACGGACGGTGAACGAACAAGCATTGTGCGTAATCTAGACTTCCTAACTGAAAAACAGGAGTTGATGATGAGCTATCAAGCCGATTTGATTTTGCAATTTGCAAAACATCTGGCCAAGGTTTATCAACAAAAAGGCTATCAAGATCCTGTTGTTACTGTTGATTGTCAGGTGAGTTGGAATGGGCGGCTCAGCCGCCCCTATATCGACCCCAAGGTCAATCTAGCCCAGCAAGCCTGGAATCTCTACCCCAAAGCCTGGATTATTCGTTATCCCAAAACTAGGAAAAACAAGAATTAGTTAAATATAGGCGCATGAGATTTTTATTGTTAATCATCATATTAATAGGGGGAGGACCATTAACCGCACAGCAACAGCTAAAAATTCAAGGGTACTTGCAAGATAGTCTTGGACAAGGAATTGAAGGAGCCGAAGTCTTTTTACAAGACCGATTTGAACTACAAAAAACAGATGCTGAAGGCTTTTTCCAATTCAAGAACCTAAGTCAAGGTACTTATATTCTCAAAATAGAAGCTCAGGGATTTGCAGGAACCACCCAACAAATTCAATTAACTGACCGAGATCACTGGCTGAAGCTAGAACTCCAAGCCTTAGAAACTCAAGGGCCTGAGGTGGAAGTAATTATAGATAATGGCAACTATGGGCTCGACCACTTCAGAGCAGTAGATTGGGATGCCATGGTGATCGGGGCCTCTAAAAAATCAGAACTCATTGATTGTGAAAAATTGGAGGGAAACCTTGCTGCCAACAACAGTCGGCAGATTTATGCAAAAGTAGCTGGACTCAATATTTGGGAGAATGATAATTCTGGGATTCAACTCAATATTGGAGGGAGAGGATTGAGCCCCAATCGAACTTCCAACTTCAACACTCGCCAAAATGGCTATGATATTAGTGCCGATGCTCTGGGTTACCCCGAATCTTACTACACACCACCTGCTCAAGCTCTAGACCGCATTGAAATTATTCGAGGGGCGGCTTCTTTGCAGTATGGGACACAATTTGGAGGATTACTCAACTTTAAGCTCAAAAATGGACCAGAAACCACGCCATTGGAGTTGCTTTCCGAAAATACCTACGGGGCCTTTAATTTTTTCAATAGCTTCAATAGTATAGGAGGGACTCTAGCGAAAGGGAAGTTGAATTATTACGGATTTTTTCAGTATAAAAGAGGAGATGGTTGGCGACCCAACTCTGGATTCCAAACTCGAAATGGCTATTTTGCACTTAGCTATCAGGTCAACCCTAAAATGCAGCTGAGTTTTGAGCAAACGAGCATGGGCTATTTGGCACAACAACCTGGAGGATTGACCGATCTCGAATTTTCTCAAAATCCTAGACAGAGCAAAAGACTACGCAATTGGTTCAAGGTCAATTGGCATATTACGGCCTTATCTATGGATTATCAAGTAAATGAACGAACCAAACTCAACATACGCAATTTTGCCCTTTTTGCAGATCGAGAAACTGTGGGGAATCTACAACCCATCAACCGAGTAGATTATGGAGGTCTCAGAGATTTGATTAAAGGTTGCTACAAAAATATCGGAAATGAAAGTCGCTTGTTGCATCGCTACAACATTGGAAATGCAATTGCGGTGGCTTTGGGCGGTATCCGTTTGTACAAAGGCTTTACCCAACAAGCCCAAGGTTTTTCTAATGCCGATAGTACGGCTACTTCTGCTGACTTTCAGTTTCAAACAGATACTTCTGGACTTTTGCGTTCCGATTATCGCTTTCCTAGTTTCAATGCGGCTGCTTTTTTTGAAAATTATATAGCTATTAACGACAAGTTCAGCATCACGCCAGGGATTCGCTATGAGTATATCCATACCGCAGCAGATGGCTATTATCAGGATTTATTGGTTGTACCTACTATCAATGGTAGTGATACCTTGCGGAATGAAGCTGTAAATGAATTTAGAACTAGGGGGCGTTCGGTTTTTTTGATGGGCTTGGGAATGAGCTACAAACCTAGTGAAGATCTAGAGTTGTATGGGAATATCTCACAAAACTATAGAGCGATCAACTTTAATGACATGCGAATTATCAACCCCAATCAGGAGGTAGATCCAGAGTTGCAGGATGAGTCGGGTTTTAATGCAGACTTAGGGTTTCGGGGGCGTTTCAAAACTTATCTAAAGTTTGATGTTTCTTTATTTTACTTGGCCTACAATGATCGAATCGGAAATTTGTCGCTCTCGCGTCCAAGTCCTGAAAACCCTACGCTCATTGAGTTGGTCACCTTACGCACCAATATTGGGGATGCTCGAGTGATGGGCTTGGAGTCTTTGGTGGAATTGGATCTTTGGCAAATGATTCAACAAAAACAGACAGATTGTGGGTTGCTTCTGTTTGGGAATTTCTCTATTTTAGATGGGCGTTATATTCGTTCGGAAAATAGCTATGCTCTGAATAAAAAGTTGGAGTTGGTGCCCCCTATGACCTTGAGAACAGGGCTGACCCTCTACCTCAAGCAATTTCGTTTAAGTTACCAACTTTCACATACAGCTAGGCATTATTCAGATGCTACTAATGCAGTGCTGGTACCCAATGCAGTGGTGGGGGAGATCCCAGCCTATACGATCATGGATATTTCTGCCAGTTATACTTGGCGATGGTTTAAATTACAGGCAGGACTCAACAACCTGACCAATGCGAGTTATTTTACTCGCCGGGCAGCAGCTTATCCATGCCGGGATAGAAGTCCGTGCATTTCAACCAC
>CAZOLU010000024.1:10175-18135 GCA_964580485.1 uncultured Saprospiraceae bacterium
CAGCTTATCCAGGGCCTGGTATCTTGCCAGCCGATGGGCTTAGTTTTTATCTGAGCTTGCGAACTAGCCTTAGTTTGCCCAAAACTCCTTAGCTACTGATACAACAACTCCCCATACTTCAGCGAAGTACAGGGAGTTGGGTCTAAGTTTCAAATTGAACCTGAGCTCAAGCCTAAACACACTATGTTTGAATTTAGGTTAATCGACTAAAACTCATATACAAAACCCGCTGTTACCGTAAAAAAGTGCAACCAATTTCGGGTGTAGCCATCCGTTACTCCATTATTCTCATCTTCATTCGTACCTACGGCACCACCACCTAAATATCTGAAATTCAGATAAGCACTGAACTCGTCGGTGACCTGTGCATATTGGCGAATACTAGCATCCAAGATTGCTCCTACAATTTCATTCGTACTACCATTCAAATAACTCACTGGCGCGTAAATTCCATCTGCTTCCAATTCGGTAGAAAGGCGTTCTGTTTGATTCCATCTTGCTTTTAATTTTAGTGCAGGAACAATTCCAATATCTCGGTTAGTTACAAACAGTTCTCCATCTCCAGATTCAAAGTTGATGGTTGCATTACGAATTTGAATAGTTCCCCCTAAACCTAAAGCAAATTTATCACTATTGATTTTTAAATGTCTTAGATAGCTGAAACGGTAAAATGGGAAGTTGTACAGCATTTTTAGATTCGTCCCCGCAGGGAAATCTACCCCATCAATTCTGATATCTCGATCCAAAGGAACTTGAGAACGAATGCTAAGCGGTTGGTACAAAAAGGTAAGGGTATTTCTTCCTTTGATGTCTAACTCTAAAGATAAGCGACTGACGGGAAACAAAACATCCTGCCCCCCATCATTTTTGTAATCCCAATAGGTTCCGTCCTGCCCAAATTGAATTTTATGATCAAAAACACCAATAAATCCAATTTCAGCAATAGCTCTGAGTTGATAGGGTTTGGGGCTGTCTTCCGCTTGTGCAAATGTATGATGATTCCAACCTGCCATTAGCAATAAAAATAATAATGCGTATCTCATATTTGTAATGATTTTGAGCTTGTGTTAAAATTACCTGATAAACACTAAGATGGAAACAAATGTTTATACATGGATCAAGAGCTTGTGCTTTTCAATGAAAAAGTATCGTAGACCTCCCCCCCCCAAAAATAAACTCTAAGACCTGCTATAAAGCAGCTTGTCTTAGAGTCTAGATTACAGTATTTTATTTGGGCTGCCAGCCTGTGCTTTATACCTTGTAAGGGCAGCCGCTCATTTTATTGCTTGACAATTCGCTGAACGGTCCGAAGCCCTCGATCCATGTCATTCACCTCAATCAATAAGACCTGTGCTGCAAATCTACTCAGATCTAGTTGAGTACTCCCATCCAAACTAAGCTGCTGTAAGACCTGACCGTTGATGTTCATAATGTTCACCTGATAATTTCCCGCAGGAACTTGAACTTGTAGGTTCCCTCTACTAGGGTTGGGGTACATTTTTACTTCGAGTGAAGCTTGATGTTGTATGGCTGTATTTAATAAAATCAGATCGATTTCTCCATTAGCATCAAAAGGATCCGACCATTTAGGATTTGTATAAATGTCAGAACCAGTCAAGGTTTTGAGAAATGCAATCAAGGCATCTTTTTCGGCCTGAGTTAGTCCCAGGTTTCCGCCAGGCCCTTGCAAACGAGGGTCAAGGTTGGTGTTATTGGGGTTTATGGGAATTAGATTATAATGGTTCATCAAGATTTGAGGATTGGTAATACTTCCATTGTGCATCAAAGGTGTATTCAAATTCCCATTAGGGTTGAATAAATCACGAAGTGAAGGCGCGCGAGTATTGGTCAGATCCGTAGATCCAGGACTTCCTGCAACTCCTACAATACCGTTATTCAAACTATTGGGATCAATATCAAATTCAGGGGCACGATGACAGCCGGCACAGCCTGCACCACCTGCAGGAGGAGGTGCTAAGAATAAGGATTTACCTTGATTTTCCTGAGCTGTGAAATTCATAAAAGGAGCTCCATCATTAGCGGCAGTAGCACGGCCTGCATCAAATTTAGAATCAAAAGATTGAATGCTGCGGATGAACTGCGCCATGGCGTTTTGCATACGAGCTTCAGTGATGATGGTATCTCCATAGACAAATTCAAAAAGTTGATTATAGTAATCCAAGTTGTTGAGGCGGCGAATCAGAGAGTCGATATCTGGATCGCCATTCGTCCCGCTAAAGCCCATCTCTACATGATCTTGAATCGGCATGCTAGTTTGGGCTTCTAAAGTCGCAGCACGTTCATCCCAGAAAAAATGAACCTCATCTGCAAAACGAGCGTTGACCAAACGCATGGACTGACGGCCAGTTAAGCCACCACTCAGACCCTCACTGAGTACAGAAGTGTCGCCAAATGCAAACTCCTGTTTGTGGCAACTGGAACAAGAAATCGTCATGTTGGCAGATAGCTGCTTGTCGTAAAACAAAACTCGCCCTAGTGTCGCACCAGCATCGGTGATGGCATTTCCTGTAGTGCTGTTATCTTTTTGAATATAGTTGGGAACGGTCTGATTGGCATAATTGTCTAGATTGTTCAGATCAATTGTACCGCCAATCAGGACTATGGTGGAGCATAGTCCTAAAAAGAATAGCATCTGTCTCATAGGTTAAGAGTTTTTTAGAGGTTAAGTTGGTAGGAGCAAATTGCTTAGCAATGCTTAGTCGAATAGGAAGGGGATTTGTATGACAGCGGAGGGGGAATAAAAAGGAGCAACTTAAAAATCTTGAGCCCAGATGCTATTCTCTAGTTTTTAAGGCATCATAAAAGTAGCTCAAACTAAGGTTGGATTTGAGGAGCTTCTTTAATTCTTTCTCTTTTCGAAAAGCTTTTTTTGTGAGTTCATGATATTGCTCATATTTATCATTCTCTAAGCCAAAAATTTTGCTTCGTTCTTTGGGGGATAACTTTTTGTTGAGTGTACGTTTCAGGCGCTCTTTGGGATTAGGAAGTAGTCCCGTATCTTTTTGGGGAGTATCATAAATAGGCAAAACCCAAGCATCAATTTCTTGGATTGCAATGGCAAAAGTGATATCATTTAGTGGAGCATCTTCTCCTAGCCATTCTTCTAATTTTTTAGCGATATTATGATGTAGCTGTTCTAAATCTTCTTCAGATTTAAGTTCTAGAGGCTCATTCACTTCAAAACCTTTTTCAAGTCGAACATCTGTATCTATATGAACAACTACAAAACGCTCGCTTTCAAAAGGACCTAAGAAATCGTGAATCTTATCTCCCTCTTCACAAGCTTTTTTTACAAGAGTCCAGTTGCTGAACTGTTCTTCTGTCATTTGATGTAGATCAGTTTCATCATATTCTAATTCAGGAACAAGGTATTGAACATCAGAACGGTCAATATCTAATACTCCCTTGAGAAGATTAGTAATCACAGCTGCATCTGATTTTCCTTCACATATAATAGCAGCTCTCATAGATTAAAAATTAGTTGGGAGTCCTCCTAAATAGCCCCTCATCCACATTTCAGAGAGTTTTAATTTAGTTTCTATTTTAGGTTTTAATTTAATTCTTTCAGATTTGGTATAGCCTTCATCTGTTCTTTTGATCACAAACAAACGTTGTTGATCATCATGTAGATTTAGACCATCAAGGACTGCTGGATTATGTGTAGTAATAATGATTTGCTTGTCGTGTTTTATGGCAAGCTTAGAAAGCTCCTTCATTACAGTTCTGCACAATTTAGGATTCAAAGCAGTTTCAATATTGTCTATTGCAAAGAATTTAGGTGTTTTTTTACTAATAATCAAGGCTAAATAAAAAAGGATATGCAAAATTCCTTCATTAGAGTTCTCTGCTGCAAAAACATTATTCTTGCGACTCATAAATTTATCCTTGAAATAGAGAATAGAATTACTCCGTCCTAATTTGTGTCCTTTGTATTTACGAACATCATTAGTATCGGTTTCAATATCTTCTAACCAAGAAATGAGGTACTTATATTCCAACAGTTCTTCCCATTCTTCCGCTGAAAAGTCATTTAATAAAATATCTAAACCTTCTCCATTGATACCAAGGGGAATTAGCTTGCTATGATTGGTAATACCTCGGAGTGCTTGAGTTTCCAAGTTATAGATGGTGTAGTTTTCTAAATATGTTGTCAGAGGGTGCTCTCTTAGTTTGTTTTGCAGTATTTTGTTAATTGAATCAATGAGATCAGTATTTTCCTCAAGTACTTTTTCTAACAAGTCTTTCAGTTCATTTTGTGATGCTCCAACAGCTTTGATTAAATTATTGTCCTTCCATTCTGAATAGATATCATCTTCATTTTCTGGAGATAGTTTGGTCATAAGGGTTTTATTATCTCCATCTAGAAGATTTGTTGAGCAAGCTATTGTGAGCTCTTTTTTTTGCCTTTTGCCTAAAAAAGAACTAAGCGTCAAGTTTGGTTTAGCAACTCTTACCCCCTTTTCTGCAAGGCTACTAATACTCAAGTTCCCCATTTTCGCAGCAGAAAACATGGCTACCGCCTCCAAATAATTCGTCTTACCACTACCATTTTCTCCAATAAGGACATTCACATTAGACAATTCGATTTTATCATCTAATATGGATTTATAATTCTGAATATGCAGCTCTGTAATCATAGTGTTTACTTTTGAACAAAGATACAAAAAATCCTAATGCGCCTCCAACCAGTTCCTTCCCTTATCCATTCCCACCAAAATAGGCACCTTCAATTCTGGCATCGCATTTTTCATCTCTTCCTCAATCATTTTAGAGACTTCCTCCAATTCCTCATTAGGCACTTCAAAGACCAATTCATCATGTACTTGAAGCATCATCAAGGTCTTGTAGTGACCAGCTTTTAGTTTTCGGTGAATGTTAATCATCGCCAACTTGATGAGGTCTGCTGCTGATCCTTGGACCGGAGTGTTGATGGCATTTCGCTCAGCATGAGAACGAAGAACCCGATTCCTAGACTCCAAATCCCGTAAATAACGACGGCGACCATGCAAAGTTGTCACAAAACCACGTTCCCGCGCCTCATGCACCACCTCTTCCATATATTGTTTCAAGCCTTTGTACTGTTCAAAATACTGTTCAATCAACTCACTAGCCTCAGCCCTTTTAATACCGAGGTTTTGAGAAAGGTTAAAAGCTCCAGCCCCATAAATAATACTAAAGTTGACTGTCTTCGCATTATAACGCTGACGTTTTTCCACCTCCTCAATCGGCACCCCATAAATGCGGGCTGCCGTAGCGGCATGAATATCCTGACCATTCTGAAAAGCCTCCAGCATCGCCTCATCCCCACTAATTTCGGCAATCAAGCGCAACTCAATCTGAGAGTAATCCGCCGCTAAAAGCGTATGATTCTCATCCACTGGCACAAAAGCCTTGCGAATCTCCCGCCCACGCTCTGTACGAATCGGAATATTCTGCAAATTTGGATTATTAGAACTCAAACGCCCAGTACTCGTCAAAGCCTGATTGAAAGAGCTGTGAATACGGTTGGTATGCGGATTCACCAACTTTGGCAAAGCATCCACATAAGTCGACTTCAACTTAGTCAAAGAACGATATTCCAAAATCCAACCCACAATCTCATACTTTTCCGCCAACTCACTCAATTTCTCCTCATCGGTAGAATACTGCCCCGTTTTGGTTTTCTTCCAACGATAAGGAATTTCTAATTTATCAAACAACATCTCACCCACCTGACGGGGCGAATCTAGGTTGACTTGAGGGGTCTCAGCAGTAGTTAGAATTTGAGTCCTCAAACTTTCAATATCTTCATTCAGCTTTTTACTCAACTCCTCCAAAAATGCAACATCTAAGCAAATGCCATTAAACTCCATCTCTGCCAACACATAAATCAAAGGCTCTTCCATCTCTTCATAGAGCTTGCGCAGATCACCAGTCAACAAAGGATCAAGCTTTTGGCGCAACTGCCAAGTTACATCCGCATCTTCTGCTGCATATTCTGTTAGTTTTTCTAGGGGAACATCTCGCATAGTCAACTTCTTCTTACGCCCCTTCCCCAAAATCGAACTTATCGGAATAGGGGAGTAGTTGAGATAAGTTTCTGACAAATAATCCATATTATGCTTATGATCTGGCTCAATCAAATAATGCATCAACATGGTATCCCAGAGCCGCCCTTTGACCTCAATTCCATACCAGCGCAGCATCAAAATGTCAAACTTGAGGTTCTGTCCGATTTTAGCAATATTTTCATTCTCAAACAAAGGTTGAAATTCAGCTAAGACCAATTTGGCCTCCGTCTGATCCTCAGGAAGGTGGAGATAATAGGCTTTATGGGCCTCAATAGAAAAGGAAATACCAACCAGCTCAGAGCCTAAGTCCAAGCCCGTAGTTTCGGTATCAAAGCAAAATTCTTTTTGAGCCGTCAACAAAGCCAATAAAGCAGCCCGCTGTTCAGGCGACTGAATCAACTCATATTTGTGTTCCGTGTTCTCTATCGTATGATCTACCAAATGGGCATTCGCTGCCTTGGATGTTTTTTTGCCAGAAGACTTGCTCTCCACTGGATTGCCAAAAAGATCTGTTTGTACATTACCCGATTGCTGTAAAGTGACATCCGAGCCTAAGATACGTTTAGCTAAAGTACGAAACTCCAATTCCTTGAAGATCTCCTCAAGGGCTTCTTTGTTAAAAGGTTCAATCTCATAGCGTTTTGCATCAAATTGAATTGGTACATTGATGTCGATTCGAGCCAGAGTTTTAGATAAAAGGGCATCCTCCTTCCCTTCCTCCACACGCTCTTTTTGCTTCCCTTTTAGCTTATCGGTATTTTTTAGAAGTTCTTCCACCGAACCAAATTCAGCCAATAGTTTTTGAGCAGTTTTAGGGCCAATACCTTTAATACCCGGAATATTATCTACCGAATCTCCCTGTAGCCCTAGCATATCTACCACCTGATCCACGCGTTCAATGCCCCATTTTTCCAAAATATCTTCTTTACCAAGAATCTGCGCCCCATTGCCCGTCCGAGCAGGCTTATACATATAAATATGATCCGAAACCAACTGGGCATAATCCTTATCTGGAGTCATCATATACACCTCAAATCCCTCACGTTCGGCCTGCTTCGCCAACGTACCAATCACATCATCAGCCTCATAACCCTCTACCGCTACTACTGGAATATTAAAGGCTTCGATCAGTTGTTTTACAATAGGAATAGCAATGGTAATATCCTCAGGTTGTTCTTCCCGATTCGCCTTGTAAGGCTCATACATCTCATGTCGAAAAGTTGGACCAGGGAGGTCAAAGGCCACGGCAATATGGGTAGGCTGTTGTTTTTTTATAACTTCCCAAAGTGTATTGGTAAAACCACTCACCGCCGATACATTCACCCCTTTAGAGTTGACCAAAGGTCGTTTGATAAAAGCAAAATGTGCACGATAGATCAAGGCCATCGCATCTAGTAAAAATAATTTCTTTTCCATAAGAGTTTTATATTCAAAAATTAGGGGCAGCTGACTACAAGTAGTCAGCTCGGCTATGTTATGGGGCGCGCCATTCGGCTTGGCCATAGGCTATAGCCTGTAGGCTGAGTGTTAATTGTTGGAGCTATATGAACTTCAAGCTTAGTTACCCCTTCACAGCGCCGCGCCAACTCGCCAGATTTTTCCTTTAGCAAAGAACAAAAAGGCCTATTAGCAAGTTTAAAGAATTTGCGGGAAAAAGTCCAATTTTGCTAGCCTAGATGCTCAATTTATTTTTTAATCACTCGTCTAGGACGAGGAGCAAAGCATCCAGCAGCTTAAAATTTTCGAATCCTTTCCCGAAGGGCTCAGCCTCCTTTTTTGCAAAAAAAAGAGGGCCGAGAGGATCGAAAATTGCCAAAACCCCAGCCCTAGCCTTTCTCCGAAGGAGTCGAAGAAGGCTAGGGGCCAAGAAAACAGGCTAAATAGTTACA
>CAZOLU010000025.1:0-10606 GCA_964580485.1 uncultured Saprospiraceae bacterium
CTTTTTGGGATTATTGTAATGCTTCTCAATCAGAGTTGCAAACTCCATCAAAAGCTGACGTTCATCATGCCCATAATAGGATTTGACATGAAAATGTAGATCATTGCTTTCCTTATCTTTACGGAAGACCCCAACCGAGATACAAACGATCTTCCCAAACTCGGCATAAATGCCTGCATTTTCGACATATGCCTCCTCTACAGGAAGTCGATCCGCCTCATCTAATCGCCGTTGAATGCTATCGGCTTTGAGTCCCCAAAGTTTCTGCATCTCTGGATTCAAATCTTCATAAGCTTTTTCACCCGAAACGGTTTCTATATCCAAAACAAGGACATTTTCTAATCTTAAATCTTTCAGCATATTGGTTGATTTAGGTCTGTAATCAATGTTAATAGGTCTTCTGTTACCAAATATAGGTCAAAAAGAGGTTATAGTCAAATAAATTACAGCCTGTCAACAAAAAAATGACTACTTTTTTAATGTACCGATTTTTAGCGTATGCCCCATGTGCAGATAGGATAAGAGGGAGGACACAACAGTGAGGTAGATACCTTGTAGCATGTAAATATCAAAATCACTGTAAACTAAAAAGGCTACTAAAATCGAAAGTAAAACAACTAACAGATAAATGATTATAGAGTAACGCCGGGCGAACCTAGTATAACCACTATATAACCAATGCCCAGCAATAGCCGCAGGAAGATACTCCAGTAACAAGCCCAATACTCCAGTGATACGTTCCTCAAAACCATTATTAAACATATGTGCCAAAAAGATTCCAGCAAACTCAATTGCCACAGCAGATGCAAACCAAAGTGGCAATAGAATGATCGCAATTCGCCTTAATAACTTAAAGTTTAAAATAGCCAACACCAATCCCACCATAGCAGGTACAAATAGTTGAGCCTCTATGCCAGAAGATACGTTAATTACCTTAATAGCTTGTAAATAACTTAATCCAGAAGCAATCAAAGCAATTAGTAGTACCCTTACAATCAGGTGTTTCCATCCGAATAATGTTTCCGAAATTGTAGTTTTGGGGGAAGTTGCCTTGTTGTCATTCTCTGTTGTCATAATATTATCCGTCAAGCCCTAGTTTCTAAAAGGATCCTTTGATTTTGTAGCAGAATCATCTGTGGGTAGCTCCTCTTCCTCTTGAAGCAGCTCTGTATCTGTTGAAGGTAGCTCCTCTGCAACATCATCGGCAACTGCTATACCCTCTGATATTGTAGTAGAAGATGCTACCGGGGGGGCAGGCTCAGAGAGCAATGCTTTTTTTATATCCTCAAAAACTCGCTTTTCAATGCTAGGTAAAGCCCCGCGAATAAAGTAGATGAGTAGCGATAAACTACATAAAACAAAGCCAAAACCCAACACATAAGCCCAACTCCCCACCCAAGGGCGGCATAATTCGGCTAATAAAAAACTAAATACCAATGCCGTGAAAAATAACAACAGCAAAAAAGTAGACCACATCACCAGCAAAGCTGCTAGGGTACTCACCCCCCGAGCCAAATCATTAGCTAGTTGTTCTCGATAAGCTGTAAAACGCTCATCAATATAAGTGCTCAATTTATCTTTTAACTTTTCAGTCCAGCTGTTTTTCCCAAACATAAACTTCAACTTTTAAAGTGAAAGTACTAACGTTTTTCAATTGCTACGCAGCGTAAAACCCAGTCTTTGTTGATCCTCCTCCACTAATTTTTGCATTTTCCCTATAAGTTGATACAAGAACTTATCGAAAAACGCTATGAATGCGCCTAGCAAGATATTAACTTTTCATCAAAAAAATAGCCTTTTTCTCCCGACTAAACAAGATTCAGTTTATTTTACAATCAAGTTGTTGAGAATCAACATTTTCAATACTTTCAAAAAATATTGAAACTATTTTGACAATTTGTCGTTTTAATCATAAATTTATGTTTTAAGAGATTTATTCGACCTAACCTGGTAGAAACTTCACAAAGCATTGATTAACAATATACAAAACTGCTTTATACTTCACGCAGTTGGTTACTGGATGAACTAGATATACTAAAGTAAAAAATACATGGACATTATAGCAATAAGAGATTGGGGGTTGGCCGTAGATATCCCTGACAATGAGCCCATTTTAATCACAGGACCTTGCAGTGCAGAGACCGAAACACAAGTTTTACAGACAGCACTAGAACTAAGTGCCACGGGTCCACATATTTTGCGAGCGGGGATTTGGAAGCCCCGCACCCGGCCTAGCTCCTTTGAAGGCGTAGGTGCCAAGGGTTTGCCTTGGCTCAAACTGGCAGGGCGCAATACGGGGCTACCAGTTTGCACTGAAGTCGCAAATCCTAAACATGTAGAAATGGCCCTAGAAGCAGGTGTTGATGTTTTGTGGATTGGGGCAAGAACTACCGTTAATCCCTTTGCGGTGCAGGCGATTGCAGATGCGTTGAAAGGTGTTGATGTACCTGTGATGATTAAAAACCCCATCAATCCCGATCTCCAACTTTGGATAGGGGCTATTGAGCGCATTTATAATGCAGGGATTCATAAACTTGCAGTGATCCACCGGGGTTTTTCGGTATATGGGCAGAAGAAATATCGCAATCACCCCCTCTGGGAAATTCCGATTGAGCTCAAAAGAGAAATCCAAAATATAGAAGTTATTTGCGATCCCAGCCACATTGGGGGCAAAAGGTCATTGATTTTGGAGATCTCTCAGCAAGCCATGCGCCTAGGATTTGATGGACTTATGATTGAAAGTCATATCAACCCTAATGAAGCTTGGAGTGATGCTCAACAGCAGATTAGCCCCCATCAGCTTCTAAAACTCATGGGAAAGCTCATCAAACCTCACCCACAATTTGATGATCCTATCGTGCTCAACACCTTGGAACAATTGCGCAAATCCATTGATAAAGTGGATTATCAGTTTTTGGATTTACTAGCACAGCGCATGGAATTGGTTCGCCAAATTGGAGAATATAAAAAAGATAATAATATAGCGATTCTTCAAATAGAACGCTGGGCAGAGATCTACAAAAGTCGCCTTGCTCAAGCCGACCGCCTTCAGGTGGCTAGCTCTTTTATCAAAGAGGTGATTAATGCCATTCATAAAGAATCTATTTCACAACAAGAGCAAATTATGTTGCGCCCAGCAGAAAAAGTACTAAAAAAGTGATGGAATCCCTCAGTTGATATACTATTCAACAGCCTTTTGAACGTTAGCTTTCAAAAGGCTGTTGTTTTACCTAGAGTTTGGAAACATATTTGTAGGGATTCATTCCCAATAAAATTGTTATTTTTATTATCTTTCTTTTTAGAAATGGTTTTCAAGTACTCAGACCATCATCTAATATTTCTACTCCACCAAAAAACTATTCAACCTATATGAATTATCAAATCTGGATACAGGGACTCTTAATATTTCTAGGGTTTACTCAACTTTATGCACAACAAATCGTCTGTTTAGATGGTGATTGTGAAAATGGCTACGGTAGAGCCAAACAAGTTATTGGAAGCGGCATAAATGGCATTTATGAGGGGGAATTTGTTGATGGAAAATTTCATGGCGAGGGGATCTTCTTGCCAATCAAAGGAGGGATGTATAAAGGTAGTTTTAAAAATAATAAACATCATGGTCAGGGCATCTTGGCAGATCCGAATGGTGCTGTCATTGTGGGCATCTTTGAAGAATCCATAATGGTAGATACCTTGGAAAAAAGCCAACTCCTGCTTCGATGCTTGGAGGGAGATTGCAATAATGGTGTAGGTAGATTACAAACTCTCGCCAAAGATATCGAAATTTCCACCTACAAGGGGGAGTTTTGGAAAGGGAAGTTTCATGGAAAAGGAAAGCTGATCTTTATGGATGGACATTTCTATGATGGTTATTTTAAAAATGGCTTGTTTGAGGGGCAAGGAGTCTTGATTTATCCTGATGGCAGTGTAGAAGCTGGGGAATGGGAAGCTAATAAATTAGATAAGAGAAGTGAAGATATCAAGGCCAGTCTCCTATGTCTTGAGGGAAATTGCAAAAATGGTTGTGGAACTAGCACTGATTACAAAGGAAGAAAATATACGGGAAATTTTAAAAATGGCAAATATGAGGGCTATGGAAAAATGCTTTATAGCGATGGAAGTTATTATGAAGGGGAATGGGTAGATGGATTGCCTCATGGAGCAGGGAAGCATTTTCTGCGTAATGGACATACTATTGAGGGGCCTTGGGAAAGAGGTCGATCTCTGAATAATGATACGGATATTTTTGCCGTAGTGGTAGGGGTTGCCGACTATCAGCATTTTAATAAATTGACCTATACCATTGACGATGCCAAACGCTTTCATGCCTTTTTGCAAAGCCCCCAAGGGGGCGCTGTGCCTGAAGAAAACTTAGTCCTCCTACTCGACTCGATGGCTACCAGAGCCAATATCATCAATAGTATGTTTGAGTTGTATAGCAATGCGGACAGCAACGACTTGGTCATTTTTTACTTTGCTGGGCATGGTATGGAAGGGATGTTTTTACCTGTAGATTACCAGAAAGAAGATCCTTCCACCTATCTGCACCATGCACTTATTGTAACCGAAATGAACGACTGCGAGGCCAAATTCTGCCTAGCCATTGCAGATGCTTGCCATTCTGGAAGTATGGTAATCTCTTATGACGATTACAAAAGAAATGGCTATAAAATGCCTCCGATGACCATTGCTGGCCGAACCCAAGCAGAGGTGCGTCAGATTATCGCCCAATACAAAAAAAGTTTCAAAAATGTGCGCAAGGGCTTTGCGATGATCCTCTCCTCTGCTACGGAAGAAATTTCACTGGAAACCAACAAGTTTAAACAAGGGGTTTTTAGCTATTATCTAATCAATGGATTAAAAGGCTATGCAGATGCTAACAGTGATAAGATCATTACAGTCAATGAGTTAGCTGACTTTGTGGAGCAGCAGGTAATGAAGTTTACCTACAAATTTCAGCAACCACAACGCATGGGGCTGCCCGACTTAAAGGAGGAAGAGCGTGAAAAAATTAAAACGATGAGTCCAGAAGAGCAGGATGAGTACTACCAAGCTATTCGGGATCAATTTATGAACAGTATGCCTGTTGGATTTAATAGTATGAATTTACATTAAAAGGTATCATAAACATTAGTTTTTTGGCAACTATTTAGCCACCAAAATTGCCGAACCTTAAAAGGGAACGGCTTAGGTGAAGCGAGCTGCTAGGATCCTTTCGCTTCGCTCAGCTCCTTCTTTTTCGAAGGAGCAAAGTATCCTGCAGCTTGAAATTTTCGGATCCTTTCCCGAAGGGCTCAGTCTTCTTTTTTGCAAAAAAGAGGGCTGAGAGGATCGAAAATTGCTAAAAACCTAGCCCAAGCCTTTCTCCGAAGGAGTCGAAGAAGGCTTGGGACTAAGAAAACAGGCTAAATAGTTACGATTTTTGATCCATGATAGCACAACTTTTCCTGAGTTCAGCTCATTTTACTAGAGCTCATCAGCTGCGGGCTTCTCAGCCTTTTGTTTGGGCTTAGTTCCTCCCCAGTAGTACACTAAAATCGGTAGCAATACTAGATCGGCTAACAGTGCAATAAACAAACACACTGCTGTAAATACCCCGATATGATAAGTTCCTTTAAAGCTAGAAAACACCAATGTAGCAAAACCAGAGGAAAGAATCAGGGTGGTAACCACAATAGCCTTACCAGTCGTTTGAAAGGTTTCGAGTAGGGCAGCCATACGCCCCAGCCCTTTTTGCAAAGCAAAGCGATAGCCACTCAAGAAATGAATGGAATCATCGACCGCAATACCAAAAGAAATAATAAATAAGATGGAGGTGGAGATTTTGATATTCACCCCCGTGAAACCCATAATTCCTCCAACCACCAACAGCGGCAGAATATTGGGTACTAGGGCAATCAAGGCCATGGGTAACGATCGAAACAAGCCCCCAATAATCAACCCAATGATTAAAAAGCAAACCAAGAGGCCGTAAAACACATTTTGAGCAATAAATCGGTTGTTGATGTCCATGAGGTGTGCCGATCCCGTCAATTTCCAATCATATTGAGCAGAAAAGCCCTGATCTTCCATAAACTCAGCTAGAGCTTTATTGCGTTCAAGAATTGGCAAGCTTCCCATATCAGGCATTTTACCGGCGAAGCGGCCAATTTTACGATCGGGCGTATAGACTTTGGGATAGCGACTGCCTTCCAAATAACGCGCGAGCAAGCCCATCGCTTTTTTTAGCTGTTGTTCATTTTTGGGGAGGCGATAATAGCTCGCCTTGCCCGAATTCTGCATTCGATAAGCCTCTTTGACCATCCCCAAGGGGCTAAACATCGCCCCTACCCCATACTCTTGTTCCAAATATGTTTCAATAGCTACCAAATCTTGCAGCACCTCATAATCCAATATAGAGCGACTACTGTCTTTCAGTACCAACTGCATCTCAAACTGCCGAGTACCACTAAAATCATTCTCAAAGAATCGAGAAGCTACAATTTGGGGGTGGCGCTCGCTAATATCTTCTAACACATGTTGATTGACCTTGAGTTCTAAACTTCCCCAAGCTCCAAAGATGGTAAAGAGTACAGCCCCTATTAAAATCGGCTTTTTGCGTGCCATCACCCAATAAAAAAGCTGCTCTAACCTACGATTCCAAAAATCGGCTCCTCGATTGCTTTTATAAACAAACTTGTAGTTGCTAATCATCAACAAAGCAGGGAAAAGCGTGTAGGTCAATAAAAAAGCATAAAAAAGTAAAAAAGCCCTAAAGAGGCAAAGCCTCCCAAGTTGATCAAGGGTTCTACTTTGGAAAAAAGCAAACTCATAAAACCAATAATTGTGGTAGTACTGGTCAGGATTGTCGCTGTTCCCACTTTTTTGATCGCAATTCTCAGCGCTTTGAGCTTATCATTCTCCTCCTTATGCAACTCCATCAAAAACTTTGTAAAAAGATGGATAATGTTGGAGATACCTATAATTAGAATTACCGTAGGAATGATATTGGAGATAAAGTCAAGCGACTGCCCTGAAAACATCATAGTACCAATCGTCCAAACCACCGTTATCCCAACGACAGTAAGTGGCATCCAAATCCCCCAAAAAGAACGATAGGTAAAAAAGAGACAGATGATAATAATCAGAATAGAAAGCCCTACAAAGGTGATGACCTCATTTTGCGAAAGCTTAACAAAGGTAGTTTGGCCATAGCACTTGCCAGCAAAATGCACCTGATCAAACTCATCAAAATTTTGGATAAGCTCATCTATTTGCTGTACCAAACTATCACAGTTTTCATACTCCATCCCCGCCTGCTGTCGCAGCATAATTGCCACCGACTTTTTATCTGCACTAAACAAGCGCCCAATCATCTCCTTTCGAGAGAAAACCATGCTACTATCAGTACTCTTGAGTTTTTCGGGATCGTCCAGATGAATTAAAGGAGCATTATTCATCATATCCATAAAAGGCATATAACGATATACCTCCATAGTGGTTGGTGAAGCTACTTGGGTAATCACAGAGAGCTGGTTGAGCAACTTGCTCAGACTATCTACGGCCTTCATAAAGTCAGGCTCAAACACCGTCTCACCATTAGTTTTCAGCCCAATCAGCACATAGTCATCATCCCACTCAAAACTATCACAGTATTCGTAAAAGAAATCAGTTTCGGGATGATCAATTGGATAAAAGTTGCGCATACTAAAATCAAAGTTGATCTTAGTTACTAACTGATAGCCCATAAACACCGTTAATCCAGTAATGATGACCAAGGTGTAAATGCTTAACTTTTTATACTTCATTTTTTGCGTCTAAACGTGATTCAAGAGCCAAATGATGGCTTGGCTAAACTGCTGCAAAAATTCACTTTATTTCTGTAAAAACCAAACTACAGTGAAAGATCTAAAACGAGAATTTCATTTAATCCTGTTTCTCTAGGTATGCTACATAAGCTTTTAAATCAGGATAATGCTCCATCAGGCTATAGGCCTCCTCTGCTTTGACTGGCCAGCCATTGAAATAGGGAACAATCGAAGCTTCGGTAAAACCCATCTGTTGAGCCGTTTCTAAGATGTGACGAATGGCATTGAATTGCTTTGCCAGACCTATGGTATAGCTAATCTCTGGCTTTTCCGTTAGTTTTTCGGTATGAATATGCTGAATAGATCCTATGATCTCGTGATTGAACAAATTTGCTGTTTGAAGTAAGTGTACCTTATAACAGAGACCTTCCAACTCTTCTTGATATTGTGCAGCCAGTGGCGACTGCATGATGCTACTGACCATAGGTGATTTAATTTCTATTGTAATAGGTAGATGATTGCTATTAAAAATATGAATATCGATACGCTGGTTTAATTTCCGTCCAGTGTTGTTAGGACTTCCATCAAAATTATAGTTTTGGGCTATAGGGTATTGCTGAGCACATCCTCGCAAATAAATCTGATTGGGCTTTACTCCTGCATCTAACAACTGCTGAGCAATCAATTGAGCTTGCTGAACAGATAAAAACAGATTGCTAGTTAAAGGCTGCAGATCATCTGTATGACTGGTTAGCAAAACTCTGACTTCTGGGTAACGTGTCAGCAGGTTTTGTAAAGTGCGAATCACTTTTTCACTCCCCACCAATAATTCTCCTGAATTGCCATCATAATATAATGGACTAATACGATACAAACTTTTGTAGCGATTGCTAGTGTCTGACCTAGCAAGAGTGAGTTGATTAACTAATGTATCAGGGTTGGCATTTGTACTTTTGGTATAAGGCTGCAAAGCCAACAGCTCTACAAAGCTAGAAGGGGTAGAAGTCAACAACTGCTTCTGTTGATACTGGCGAAAATAAAGGGAGTAGAGATCCAACCCTCCCTCTCCTCCATCGCGAAATGAACTCAAAAAACCTTTTAAGCCATCTGCTTGCAGCCGGAAAAATAAATCATCTCCAGCACTGTTGATGGGTACTTCCAAAGGTTGGGGACTAGACCACTGGCCTGTGGTATCATTAAAAAAGGCCAGATATACGTCATATCCCCCCATACTATTGGGATGGTCACTACTAAAGTAAAGGCTACGGCCATCTTTGGCTAAAAAAGGACTGCGCTCATTAAAAGGGCTGTTGATGGAAGGACTCAGTGCTTGGGGAGCCAACCAATAACCTGCACTATCCTTCTGCAAATAATACAGGTCTTTCTGTCCATCGACTTCGGCAGAAAAGAGGACTAAACTATCGGAAAAAAAATAATGATCTCCGATCCAATTGCTAAAAGGAATCCCTAGAGGAAATGGAACATCTAGTGCTGTAGTATCCTCCGCTGCAAGGATATAGTTGTCGATACGTACAATACTTTTACCCGCTTCATTGCGTTGATAAAGTATCTGATAGCCAACATCTGGAAAAGCTAGAAGCCGCTCGTCGTTGGAGCTATTGTATCGGTCGGGAATCAGTTCAGGTGTCTGCCACTGCCCTTGAGCCTGCTGACTTTTGTAAATTTGAAAATCCCCCCCTCGATTAGAAGAAAAAAAGATTTGATCAGCATACTGAGGGTTGCTCAAGCTAAGAAGTTCATCTGCAGAACTATTCAGTTCTTGCCCCAAAGGCACTACAACTACTGGTGCTTTTTTTTTGCCCCGTTTTGCCGCAGACACACACTGCAAAAGTTCCTTTTTTAAACCGAATCGTTCCTCTTTGGAAAGTTGACTTACTTTGAGATAAAGTTTATAAAATCGTGGGGCTTCTCGATATCGCCCACTTCGATGCATGGCTCTTGCTGTATAAAGCAGGGCTTCATCTTTGTGTTGTTTATCTTGTAGATATACTTGAAAATGCCGAAGTGCTTGTTGGTTTTGGCTTAGATGATAATAGCATTTACCCAATTCAAACTGCAATTCTTGGTTTTGGGGTTGCATAGCCGCTAGCTTTTGATAAGAACGCAAAGCTTTTTGGTATTGCCCTGCCTTCATGTACACTGCAGCCTGTTTTTTTAAGGCTTTGACTGACTGCCCCAAAATGCTAGTTGTACAGAGCAAGGCACTGCAAACAAGGGTGAGTTTTAGGATCTGTAAATAAATCAGCCTTTGCATAATTTTTAGGTTTTGAAAATAGAGGGCAAAGCTACAAATTTTTTATGAGAAGTGAACCACAAGCCCTATATTTGAGTTTGATTTAACAAACGTCTATTTCTTAACCCCATCAAATTTTAAATCATTATGGCAATTATGATTACGGATGAGTGCATCAACTGTGGTGCCTGTGAGCCAGAGTGCCCCAACAATGCTATCTATGAAGGTGGCGTAGAATGGTCTTATGCCGAGGGTACTGGTTTGCAAGGCAATTTTGAGTTGCACGATGGTCGTTCTGCTGATGCGGATGAAATACATGAGCCAGTATCCGATGACTTTTATTATATCGTTACAGACAAATGTACAGAATGTGTAGGTTTTCACGAAGAACCACAATGTGCTGCGGTATGTCCGGTAGATTGTTGTGTACCTGACCCCGAGCATGTAGAGTCAGAGGCTACCTTACTCAAGAAAAAAGATCTTATGCATCTCTAAAGAGATGCAGATCTTTCAAAAAACAAAAAGCTTCACGTAAAAAACTGCGTGGAGCTTTTTTTTATAAAAA
>CAZOLU010000025.1:10616-18123 GCA_964580485.1 uncultured Saprospiraceae bacterium
TGGAGGGTGTAGCTCAGCTGGTTAGAGCACCAGATTGTGGTTCTGGGGGTCGTGGGTTCGAAACCCATCATCCTCCCTAAAAGCTAGGTGAAGTCGATATTTTCGGCTTCACTTTTTTTGTGCTATTGCAGTACAATAACAACAAACTAAACTTACATAATTTTAATTTTGAGCCAGCGTTGGCTTTTGAGATACCAGAAAGAAATGATCCAAGAAGATACAAAATAAACGAGCTCGGCCATCCAGCCAAAAGCAAGAGGTGCTTTCAGTTGCCCAACGACCACATACACATAAATCACATAGAGCATCACACAAGAAATCTGAATCCAAAGAGCTTGCTGTGTGGCTCCTGTCCCCATTAACCCATTAAAATAAATCACACTGATTGAGTAAAAGGCCAAAATAACAATCAAGACCCAAACTAGCTTGACCGACTCCCGAATCAAGACAGGGTCATCAGAACCGATTTGCAACACATAGTTGGGAAATAAGATTACAGAAGTAGCCAAAGTCATCGTTACCCCAAAACACAAGACCGCCGTTTTAAAAATTGCACGCATGACTTCCCTCAGCTGCTTTTTCCCGATCAGACTACTCACGATGGTATTAATTCCAGAAGAAAAGCCCCAAGCAGGAATCATAAAAATCATATAAGCCGCCCGAATAATATTGGAGATGGCCAATTCTTCTTCCCCCAATTTTTCTACTAAAGTAAAAAATACAAACCAACTTCCAACACTAGCAATAGATTGCAGCACAATAGGAAAGGAAAGTTTGATTTGAGCTTTGATTAGTGGTACATTCACTTTAGGCAATTTGAAAAGCCGATAATCTTTAGCCTTTTTATCAAAAAGCACATAAATTACAAAAACCGAAAATGCTAAAACCTCGGAGAGTGTAGAAGCAAGTGCCGCCCCTGCAATTCCCATTTCTGGCATTCCAAAATTGCCAAAAATCAAACTATAATTGAGGATCGTATTGGCAAAGCCCATCACCAAGGCATTGTAAATAATGACCGTAGTTCTTGCCACCCCAGTATACATCGATACAAAGACCACCCCTAGATAGGAAAAAAACACCCCATAACATCGATAATCCAAATATTGTATACATTTGTCGTATATACCATTTTCTTCCATCTGTTGTTCCGTAGAAATAATCCAACTAAAAAACAACTCTCCCCCAAAATACATGAATGCAAACATCAGTACGGCCAACATCAAGGAGAATACCGCCATGGCATGCGTAATCATTCCGACCTCATGCTCTACTTTGGCTCCGGCTCTTCTAGCGATCATAATTTGCCCAGCCTTGGTAAAGCTATATCCGATAGAAGTAATTAAAAGATAAAAAACCCCTACTAAACCAATTGCCCCCAACTCTACACGCCCTACCCTACCCAAAAATATGGTATCCGTCAGCGTAATGAGATTTTGAACCGCTGAACCTACCATAATAGGGAGAGACAATCTGAGTATACTTTTATAGGTAGTCATGAAAGGTTTTGACAGTCTATTTATTGTATTGGTGTTTATACAGTATGTCGTTGATTACCAATACTTAGGATATTTGAGCTGTGCAAAACAACTAGAAGTATTGGCTTTAACAGCCTGTGAATATAGGCATTTCAACAAAAAATTATGCAAGATCCCATGGCTTTATGTACCAAGCTTTAGGAAACTAGGTCTTTGACTGTTCATTAAATCGTTGATTGACCTCCTCGATAAATGCCAAGATTTCTGCCCGCCCTGCGCCTGTATTAGCGGAACTGATAAAATAGGGCGGCATCGCTTCCCAGTCTTTTAAGATCTCTTTTTGGAATTGTTCTAAATAGTCACTATTTTTTTTTGTTTTCTTGCGATCTGTTTTGGTAAAGACAATGGCAAAAGGAATTTGCTCTGCTCCCATCCAATTGGCAAACTCTAGATCTATTTCTTGTGGGGGAATATTGCTATCTACCAATAAAAAAGCGCACTGCATGGTCCATCGTTGTATCATGTACTCCTCAATCATTTGTTGCCAATTGTTGCGGATATGCTTGGGACTATGGGCATAGCCATAGCCAGGAAGATCTACTAGATACCATGCATCATTGATATTAAAATAGTTGATGCTTTGTGTTTTACCTGGTTTACCAGAAGTGTGCGCCAGCTTCTTTTGCGCAGTTAGCATATTGATCAAAGAGGACTTCCCTACATTAGATCTGCCGATAAAGGCGTATTCTGGTCGATCTGGAGGGGGACAAAGTTTGTAGGAGGGGTAGCTAGCGATATACTGTGCTTTGTGGATAATCATTTGATCAATTTTCAACATTTATTGAAAGATAAGTGTTATTTTTGTAGTGGAAGTCTGCAGGATGTGGCTACATTGTTTTTCAAGCTCCATACGGCTGATGGCAAATATCGCAAATGTGCAGCAAAAAGTCCACCAAAACTATCTTTTTTTCGTTTTCAAAACCATCCACCATTATGGAGATGCAAAAAATAAAGTCTGAAGAGATCAAACCTTATGAAGCCAATGCTGAGAAAAAACAGCAGGTGTCTAAAATGTTCAACAATATTTCAAAGACCTATGATTTCCTCAATCACTTTTTATCATTGGGTATTGATCGGCGTTGGAGAAAAAAAGCCATTGCAGAGTTGAAGGATATTCAGCCCGAAACCATATTAGATATTGCCACAGGTACAGGTGATCTGGCTATTGAGGCCAATAAACAACTACAACCAAAAAAAATCATAGGAGTAGACATTTCTGTAGGTATGCTTGATGTGGGTCGAGAAAAGTTGAAAAAGAAAAATCTAGATCATATTATTACTTTAGATGAAGGAGATTCTGAAAACCTCCCCTTTCAAGACAATAGTTTTGATGCTGTGATCGTTGCATTTGGAGTACGTAATTTTGCCAATGTAGAAAAAGGACTTAGTGAAATGATTCGGGTGTTGCGTCCTGGTGGCAAATGTGTGATTCTTGAATTTTCTAAACCAAAAGTTTTTCCCATTAAGCAGCTTTACAATTTTTATTTTAGTGCTATCTTGCCTGGTATTGGTCGCTTAACCTCAAAAGATAAGAAGGCTTATTCTTATTTGTATGAATCGGTTCAGGCCTTTCCAGAAGGAAAAGCATTTGAAGATTTATTGCTTAAACTAGGATTAAAACAGACGAAATGTACAGCACTCACTATGGGCATTTGCTCCATTTACTCGGGCGTAAAACAAGTATAATCTTGCTCTTAGCTACACTATTGGCAACGGCTTCTAATTTGCAGGCGCAACGTAGCCGAAGTTACTCTTTCAATTATGAATCTTTTTCATCCAAACCCTATTACTTTGGGATTACCTTGGGGTACAATACTTCTCGTTATCAAATTCAACACGATGAAAGCTTTATTCTAAATGATAGTGTAAGGGTATTGGAGTCTGTTCGAGGGCCTGGGTTTAATTTGGGAATTGTCACCAATATCAAATTTGGAAAAAACTTTGACGTACGCCTCAACCTCCCTACACTTTCTTTCGCAGAGCGGGAGTTACAATATGTTTTACCCAGCCAGGAGATTGTTTCCCGAAAGGTAGAGTCCGTCTTTATTGATTTTCCATTTCAAGTTCGATACAAATCCAAACCTTATCACGATGTTCGGGCTTTTGTGATCTTTGGGGCTAAGTATAGCTTAGATTTAGCCAGCAATTCCCGAGCAAGACAGGCAGAGGATCTCATTCGTATAGAAGCTAACGACTTTCAGTTAGAATATGGAGTAGGCTTACAATTTTTCTTTCCTTACTTCATTTTGTCACCTGAAGTCAAGTTTTCACATGGGTTGAATAATATTCACAATCGCAATGATGCCCTGCTCTACTCTAGTGTCATTGAAAAGCTCTTTGCAAGAACCCTAACCATCTCCTTCCATTTTGAGGGATAAGACCATCATTGGGACTAGTTCTCATGGGTTAGAATGGCGCGCATTCAGCGCGCCATTCTAACCCATGTACGTTCCAACACCTTAAAACTTACACAGCATCGATGCTTCGAAATCCCATTCAGGGGTTTGCAGTACAGCACCAAAATCCTCTGGATACCAAGGAGATAGTTCGTTTTGATGCTCAAAATTGCGCAAAATATGAATGCTTTGAGCCGGCATATAGCTCTGTGCCAGTAAAAAGATCTTCTTGCCCGTTTGTTTATGTGCGGCTACATCTACAACCAGCACCGCATGCCCTGGAAAGCCTCCTTGGATAAACAGGTCGCCAACCTTCAAATCTTTTAGCTTTTGGCGCTTCAGCTCACGGGCCAGAGAAGCCGTACCTGCATAAGTAAAAATACTCCTCAAATATTTTCTAAAATTCGCATAAGAGTTATCCGCCGAAGCCCCCAAAGCTGTAAAAGCCACTCGATTTCCCTTCACCACAGGCTTTCGCCCCCGTCGCCAATCATCAAAAGCTACTCGATCACCACTTGTATAATTGAAATGAATAGCATCATATTCCCCTTTACTATAGTGATATTCTGCCTTTAGGCGCATAATCGCATCTGCACACTGCTGCAAATCCCCCTTGCCTATATCAATATCTACTACCCGATATGCTCCAGCCTGATAGGGTTTTGGTTTTCCGTTGTATAGCATTACCTTTTGCTCTGCAGCCGCAAGTGGCAGATAGCGCAACCATTCCCCAAAAGAACCCTTATCTAGAGCTTCTCTTTGATAAGCTGCTGGCGTAAGAATTTGCTGAACTAGAGCACTATTCGGATGATATGCATCGCCGAACCAGGGATAAGTTATCTCCTTGGGCAAAACATGATCTACTTTATGCTCTAGTTTCCCAGTAGCTTGAGCATTAGGTTTTAAATCAGCCTTGGTCATAGCAGAGCTAGATGGAGGAAGATTGGATGCTAGTCGATCCTCTGTACAGCCACCTAAAAGCCATAGGCAACATAAAATCCACATAGTTTTGCTTATCTTATTCATAGAGTTGATTATTTTTAGTAGTTTTAATGCCTCATGAACTGATTTCAGCTTTTAGAGCATGTATCAATTTATTCAAAAAAATAACTGACAATTCAATGCGTATTATTGGCTATCTAGATATTCCTTCCTATAAAGTTACAGTTTTTCAACAAGGAATGCGCTTTACGGTCAAATTTGAAGATGGTTTTTATGAACAATCTTTTAAATTCAGACAATCTGAAGAAATTAGTGGACTTGCTGCTATTCAACAACTCATTGACGAACCATTTATCCAACAAGTAGAGGAAGGTTTTGAACTGATGCGGCAATCTATGACAGCATTGATGCATCGACACTTTAAGGCAGAGGAAGAAGATGATTTTGAAGAAATTATTTGATGATCCCCCCCCCCCTCCTATGGTACTCTTACGTTTAATTCTCATTTTAAGTTTCCCCATAAGTAGCTTTGCGCAACAACTTGTACTTAGGGGGCAGGTGATTGATGCAAAACAACAAACTGCCCTAGAATTTGTGCAGGTATATATACCTCAAAGCAGTGTTGGCACCATTAGCAACGCTGCTGGTAACTTTGAGTTGGAATTACCTGACAGTATACAGGCAGACAGCATCGTCGTTTTTGTACTAGGCTATGAAAGTCAACGGCTAGCTATTGCAGATCACCTCAAAAGTGATGGCAAGATCTTTCTGCAAGCAACAAGCTATCAAATAGACGAGGTGGAAGTCATTTCTAAGCGTTGCAAAAAGATCAAACGCAAAACCTGGGGGCCTAAAGCCAAAGAAGGACTTGGCTTTTTTTATGTCGCCTTAGGCGCACAGATTGCCGTTTATATCCCCAACCCCAAAAATCAGTTGGGATACTTAGAGAAAGTCGCTTACTATATCGCCCCAGAAGGTATTCCGACTACCCGGTTTAGAGTAAGGGTTTATGCCGCAGATGGGCAGAATGGCGCACCAGGTAGTGACCTACTTCATGAAAACCTAATTATCCAAGCCCCAGAAGGCGAAACTTGGGTAGAATGGGATATGACTTCGCACAATATCGAACTCCCTGAGAATGGATTGTTTATAGCTATGGAATGGCTGCCCGACCAATCCAATAGCGTTCAATATGGCTTGGGGCAGATTACAGGGCAGGTACTTGGTGGTTTTGTAGACAACTCTCGTAAGGTTCAAGAAGTTACCTGGAGTAAGGACTTTCTCTCTGGAAAATGGAAAAAACACCGAAAGAATGAACAACAAAACAACATCGTCACAGCTTTGATCAATGCTAAAGTCGCATTATGCCCTTAGAAACTTCTATAAAACTGTTTTTTTCATAAAAAAGCCCTTATCTTTGAGCAAATTCAAGTACGGACATTAGGATAAAAAACTACCCATCATGAAATTTACTCCATTCTTATTAACATCATTAGTATTTAGTCTCATAGCAAGCTCCCTGAGTGCCCAACCCCTTGATAGAAAGGCCTTATTTAAAGCTCCGATTTTTAAATCTATGGAGGAAGCCCTTGAGCAACCCGAAAAAGTATATCGGTTGGATCTTTCGGGGCAGTCCTTGACGAGCACGCCCAAAGCGTTGAGTCAATTGCCCAACTTACAGGAACTGGATTTGCGCAATAATGATCTTAAAACACTAGACCCTTCAATTACAAAGCTCCCTCAACTAGAGATCTTATGGTTAAGCCAAAATAAGTCTTTAGATCTAAAAGCAGCCTTTCCCTTGATTGCCGAGCTATCAAACCTCAAAGAGTTGTGGCTAAGAGAAAGTGCTTTCAAGAGCATTCCAGATGAGCTTGAGCTGCTTGCGGCTAATAAAAAATTAGAACTGCTGCATTTGGGTTCCAACTTACTCACTACCGTTCCGGAAGGTATTGGAAGTCTAAAGTCTTTGCGCCGTTTAGATATTGAAATGAATTCAGTATTCAAGGTACTTCCAGAAAGTATAGGCAAACTCAAAAAACTCAAAGAGCTGGATTTGGAGGATAATGATATTAGAGTATTGCCCAAAAGTATTAGCAAAATGAAAAGCTTGGAAAATCTAGATGTACAAGGAAATATGCTAGAGGAATTACCCGAAGACATTCATAAGCTAAAACAGCTAGAAGTGCTAAACTTGAGTGGTAATCCCATCAAAAAACTGCCTGAAAATATAGCTAAACTTTCTAAACTTCGTTATTTGGATCTGAGTACAAAAATCGTATTTAGTTTTAACCCAGAAACCTTTGAAGAGGAAGTAATGCGTATAGATCTACGGTTGGATTGGGAAGCAACCATTAGCCTCCTAGCCAATATAGCATCTTTAGAAGAGCTGCATATCGAAAATACAAATCTCCGCAAATTACCAGACAATATTGAAACACTAACCCAATTGAAACGACTCGAGTTGGAAGGCAATCAATTTAATGATCGCAGTCAGGAGGAATTGAAACGAAAACTTCCTGATGTACAGATTGAATTTTAGAGCATGTTTAAATTTTTAGGTACTTATAGTTAGTAGTTTAAGTCCCTAACCTTATGGTAAAAGAAGTTAAATTCCTTGGATTTTGTGCTGAG
>CAZOLU010000026.1:0-13630 GCA_964580485.1 uncultured Saprospiraceae bacterium
AACTATAAATTCATGGCAGGAAATCAGGAATTTATTTTTTAAGCGTTACTAAAGATAGAAAATACTTGTTTTTACTACTTATTTTCAAAATTTTTGGACTGCGTAATCCCAGTTAAGCTGTAGGTGCTTTAATTCAGATTCTAATTCTTTTTTCAACTCTAAATTATGAACATTTAGGCTAAGCTGTTTGAGCTTGGGTAGTTTTTTTAGGCTTTCGACTGGAAGCTCCGTAAAACTATACCCGATATGAAGATATTCCAGATCTTGAAGTCGCTCAATATCCTTAGGAAGATGAAAGTCGGTATTGGGTTCATATTGGCCATTCACCCAACGGCCCATTTCAGCATAGAGTGCGAGCTTTTTTAGGTTTTGAAGTTCAAGGATTTCCAAAGGAAAGTATCTTAAACGAACATGGTAGTCGAGGTATAACTCCCCTTGAACCATTGTTTTTTGCAGCAGTTGTAATTTGAGTGCTGAATCTGCATGATTTAATGCTAGAGCCAAACAGCTATTATTTTTGATATATACTGCATAGGCCAATTTCCCTAGATCAAGGCCAGAATCTTTGCAGTAATCCTGTACTCTTTCCTCTAGCTGCATATTGATACTACTTCCAATATAGCCCTTGCGGTTAAGGTTGGCTCGGTTTTTCAGAACGGTAAGGAGTCTGGGAGAAGCTTTGGCCTTAAGTAATTCTTTAGCTTTTTTTCTTAAAGCTTTAGATTCTGCTAGTTTATATACGATAAAAGCTTCTGTAAACAGTGCTTCAGGCAAGCCTCCTCCTTCAATCAACCCTATCCCTAGAGCCATATTGTCTTCATCCATACTCATGATGAAGTTTGAAACTTTTTCGGCATCGGTATCAGCTGATTCTATCAAAAAGGAGGGGTTGACCTTGTCAAAATAAGCCATGAGTTGGGTCTCAGAAATCCAACTCCAATCCTCTCGTTCGGGCCACTTTTTAGGTTTTTTATTTGCTCTTGCACTAATCAGTACATGCGTAGCATCGCTTAGTTTTTTACTTATTCTAAGCCCACAACTTTCTATTTGTTGATCAAATTGATTTCTGTCCATTGTTAATTTAGCTGCAACATAAATACGGTCTCCTTGCTCAATTTTTTTGTTGGGAAGTTCTTCCGTCATATAAGCCAAAGTTACCGCAGAGACATCTACAGATGCTGTGTTTAAGGCTTTCCACAAAATAGGGAGATCCAACTGCTGAATTTTATGGTTCTGCTTGCAGTAAATATAGAAGAATGCCTTTTGTTCTTCTTGGTTTAAGCGTTGAAAGCTCTTCCCTTTGAGCATAGGAAGGATATCCTTATGCATGCTCAATTCAGGATCAAAATAGAACGAACTCTGTTTTTGTGAATAGTAGCTATACCAAGGAAGGAGTGCAATCGGAAATTCTTTAAATGCATTTTGCTTAATATTTAAGGAGTTTAAAGCCTTAAATTGAAAGAAATTGGAAGGGATGTCTTCTAGTTGGTTATTTTGCAAATCAAGCTTAACTAGAGTTTTTATACCTAAAATAGCTTCTGGAAATTTTTTAAGTTCATTGTAACTCAGTCCAAGTGTATGTAATTTGGAAAGTTGCTTGATTTCTAATGGGATTTCTGAAAGCTGATTATGATGAAGGTATAGGCTTTTTAGCTGATGCAGACGACAAATTTCTTTTGGGAATTGATTCAACTCATTGTGTTGTAGGCTCAGCCAATCAAGTTGACTTAGATTTCCAAAACTTTCAGGAAGTTGAGTTAATTGATTATTGGATAAATCTAAATTATTCAAGTACTTCATTTCTCCAAAGCTCTTGGGAAGTGCTTTTAGATTTGCCTTACAAACAGATAATTGTTTTAAATTAGACCTTCCAATACTTTCGGGTAGACTTCTTAATGCTGTTTCTCTTAGGAATAGTTGACTAAGAGATTATAGTTTGCTTATAGACTCAGGCAGTTTTTGAATTGGCGTATCGCTGATTTTAATGTAATTCAGCTTTTTTAATTGCTCTAGTTTTTCGGATATTTTCAAGATGCCTGTACCCTTTATGCGAAGACGTTTTAGCATAGCTAAGTCGTAGACCGAATCGGGAATTTCTGTGAATTTATCAGAATCTAATAAGGCTAGAGATTTTAGATTTACCAACTCTCCTATACGACTAAGATCAGCTTTTTCTCGAGCTAAGAAAATAGTCAACTCCTGAGCGTGATGAGGATTTTTTAAGGCTTTTTCAAGACTGTACAGTTTTCCCTTCATAAAACACGGCTGCTTTTGCTACTAAATTAGGGATAATTTATCAAAGAGTCAACAAATATTTTAGAAGTTGTAGAAAATGGGGAGAGTAGCATCCTTCTTTGTGAGCAATGAGCGTGCAACCGCACATCTATCGGGGACAAAAAGTTCACGGACTAAAGTTATTTACTGGTACCGTTTGATATTCTATAACTCCTTTGTTGACTAGAATATGGACTCCAATATCCCAACCTTTTCATTTCTTGTAGTCTTCTGGAACTTCCGCTCCAATAGCATCCATATCTACAACTCTAATTTCTGTACTTTTTCCAACTTGCCCCAAGTATTCTCCGTTTGAGGTAAAATAGGCTCCTCCATCTTTAGTAAGCGTTGAATTGGAAGACTTTCCGTTACCAAGAATTTCGTTTGTATCTAAAACCTCCCGATTATCGGTAATCTTCGCCATCTCTTTTTTCCAAAAATCTACACTCATATCTTTAATACTTTAGTGTTGATAGTTCGGTAAATTTTTAAAATTTCCATAAAATTTTAAAAATTTACCGAACTAAAAAGGGTGAAAAGCAGCTAGAGGGGATTCCCCCTAGCTGCTCGATAAATTAGGAGATTACTTGGGTTTGAATGGTTGTACAACAATCGCCAAATATTTTTTTGTAGGACCTATCGCCACTTCATGTTATGTTCTTGGATAAAAGCTTTCAAACTTTTGGGCTTTTGTCCAGTGAGTTGCTCTACCCAATCACTCAGGGGAGCTGTTTTTTGAAAGCGAGGGAGGTAATGTAGCATAATCATCACCAAAATAAAGGGGGAGGGGACGGCTTCTTTCCGCTTGCGCCAATAAAAATTCCACAGACTAGGCGAATGGTACCTGATGCTCATATTCAACTCTTGAGAAAGCAACTGAGCGACCTCTTCAAAACCTGCCTGGTCCTTACCCGTAAGCTCAAAAGCCTGATTTTGGTAGGCTTCAAACTTGGAAAATAAAACGGCCGCTACTGCGCCAATATCCTCTACATCCACCCAAGTAAATTTTGCTTTGCCTGCAGGAAGGTAGATCTCTTGCCGTTCCTGAATATCTTTTTGAAGTGTAGTACTGAGGTTTTGCATGAAATAACTGGGACGCAGAAAGATGTAAGGGATCTCTGTTTTGCGAATATAACGCTCAATCTTATGATGAGGAATTATACTGCTTTGCTCAACCCCCTGAACCGATAAAAACATCAAGCCTTCTATACCTTCTTCCTGAATTGCATCAATCAAGGGATGAAAGTACTTTTTAACCTTGGCAATAGCCGGAGGACGCAAGA
This sequence comes from uncultured Saprospiraceae bacterium, assembly GCA_964580485.1. GTDB lineage: Bacteria > Bacteroidota > Bacteroidia > Chitinophagales > Saprospiraceae > Saprospira. The sequence continues at coordinate 3,558 of CAZOLU010000026.1, forward strand.
GAAAGACAAAGTCTACGCCTTTCAAGGCAGCTTTCATACTCGCCAAATCCTCAAAGTCAAATTTTCGGTACTCCAGTTCAGGGTAAGTCTCAAAACTGCTGGGCTTTTTATGGGGATCACGCAAAGCCGCAACCAGTCGAAATTGATTCGTATACTGTTGACAAAGTGCATGAATCACCGCCTGTCCAACATTTCCGCTTGCGCCAATAACAAGGATAGCTTTCATTTAGAAGGTCTTTAGGATATTCAAACAATAGTCCATCTGGGCATCATCAAAGTCCAAATGCGTTACGAACCGAATCAGTTGCGGCCCAAAGGGCACCGCCTTGATACCATGCTCCGCCAGTTTTGCCAAAAAACGCTCATTCGTCCAATCGGCAGTCAACTCAAAAATCAAAATATTCGTCTCTACCGGATAAACCTCTTTCACAAAAGACATAGGGGCAATAGCCTCAGCCATTTGCCTCGCCCGAGCATGATCTTCCGCTAGCCGCTCAATATGATGATCCAAGGCATAAATGCCTGCCGCCGCCAAATAGCCCGCCTGCCGCATTCCACCACCCATCAGCTTGCGAATACGCCTTGCCCGAAAAATATCATCCTTCGCACCCAAAAGCACCGAACCCACAGGCGTTCCCAAGCCCTTCGACAAGCAAATAGAAATGCTATCAAAATACCGCCCCAAATCAGCAGCAGAATAGCCCTTGGCCACCAAAGCATTAAAAACTCGAGCACCATCCAAATGCAGCTTTAGCCCATTTTGATCGCAAACTACACGAATCTCCGCAATAGCATCCAAGTCATAGCAGGCACCACCTCCCTTATTGCAGGTATTCTCCAAAACCACCAATTGAGAAGGTGCCTTATGCAAATCAATCCAGGGGTTGATCTTTGCTTGCACCGCAGCAGCATCCATCAACCCCAAAGGGCAATTGGTCAAACTTACCGACAAACCCGAGTGAAAGCCAATACCACCCACCTCATACAAATACACATGAGACAATTGATCGCAAATCACCTCACCCGGCGCATTCGTATGCATCTTCATCCCAATTTGGTTAGCCATCGTACCCGAAGGACAAAACAAGCCCGCTTCCTTGCTAAAAAGTGCAGCAGCCTTAGCCTCCAACGCATTTAAACTAGGATCTTCTCCAAAAACATCATCGCCCACCTCTGCCTGAAACATCGCCTCCAACATCGCCTCAGTAGGGCGAGTTACTGTATCCGAACGTAAATCTACTTGCATAAAATCATTTTGTGACATGCAACATGTAGTGCTGATACATGTCGCATGAAATTATAAAATTAAAAATGTATCTCTTAGCGATAGCATCTCCAACAAATATAGTACTTTTGCAAGGATTTCACGTTCAAATGCTAGCTTATGAATCCGCATCTTGCCGCAAATGCTCGCTATGGCCGAGCCTTGTCTTTTTTGATTTGCACCTTGGTGTATGTAGCCGCCTTGGCGGCAGCCTACTTCTCTTATCCTTACCTAAAAGACTATGGCCCGATTTGGGCAGCCTTGTGGATGGATGTGATTGCCACCTTTGTTGTATTTATCGCAAGTCTGATCTTTAGAAATGCAAGTCTCTACGATCCCTACTGGAGTGTGGCTCCTGTGCCTATTGCCCTCTTTTGGTGGGCTTTGAGCGATTTTGATACGACCGACTGGCGCAAAATCCTAGCTTTTGCAGCCGTTTGTATCTGGGCGATACGCCTAACCGTAAACTGGGCTAGAGGCTGGACTGGTCTAGAGCATGAAGACTGGCGCTATCAGATGCTAAGATCCAAGTCTGGGGTCTTTTATCCCCTGGTGAATCTTACGGGAATCCAACTCTTTCCTACGGTTCTGGTATTTCTAGGCTGCCTGCCCCTCTATTACATCATGGCCTTGCCCGAAGCGACTCCTTTAGGTTGGTTGGATATGCTAGGCTTTTTAGTAAGTGTGGGGGGCGCAGCAATGGAGCTGATTGCAGATGAGCAGCTTAAAATATTTAAGAAAAAACATGCTGATCCTCAGGCTTTTATAGATTCTGGTCTCTGGTACTATTCTCGACATCCCAACTACTTTGGGGAGATTATCTTTTGGTTAGGACTTTTCCTTATGGCCCTCTCTGCCGCTGCCGAATATTACTGGACGGGGGTAGGTTTTCTAGCCATGTTTCTTTTGTTCCAGTTTATCAGTATTCCAATGATGGACAGCAGGATGGTGAAAAAACGCCCGGCTTATGCTGCTCACATGAAAAAAGTGTCGAGATTGGTACCTTGGTTTCGGTTTCAAAAGTAAATGATTTTTAGGGGCAAGCAGCCTGCAGGCTGCTTGCGCTACGTTCCACCCTTCACTATTCGTTCACCCCTTTGGGGCAAGGGGTTCCACATCGCGCCGCCAATCCTTGTTCTTGCTTAAAAAAGAAAACCATGAAAAAGCCTTTAAACAAACGACCCTACGACTACTTTTTCATCGTTATGTTTTGCCTTTTTTCCATCACATCTATTGTGACAGACAGTGTCAGGAGGACGACTAGAACGAGATGAAGGAACCGCCACAGAGCGCTATATCTATGAGAATTATGCAGCAAAGTAGATCCTCTACTCATTGTCAATCCTCCACAAGTACGTTGGTCCGCTGCAATTTTTGCCTTTATCTGGTTGCCTTTATATATCTTTTTTGTGATTGGATTTATCAAAGGCTGGAACCATATTCGAGTGCCTGGACTCATTTACGGAGGAGCCTTGACGCATGGAATGATTACCTACATGGCTGAAGGAACCACCAGCTATTGGGCAACCGAAGGCTGGCGGCTTATAGAGGGATGTACCGAACCCAATACCGCTTATTATCTAGCCTGTAATATCCCTTATTTACTCATTCCCTTCTTAATGATTATCCGAATGTGGAAACCCAACCCTTTTGGAACAGCAGATTAGTACTTAAATACTAGTGCTGTATTTACAGAGCAATAAGTATGTGAGGTGTTTTTCAATTAGAGCTAACGATAATAAGCCTGAATAAATTGTAAAAGATCTATTAACTTAGAACTCATATTAGTATTCTTAGGTTGATATGAAAAATAGAAATATGGGAACACAAGAAATTAAGGCACAAATCGAAAAGATATTGGCAGAAATACCTGAAGAAAATCTTAAAGATGTCCTTCAGTATTTGAAGCAAGTAAAGGCGAGTAATTCAGAGGAAGTTGGCAGGTCTGTTCATTTGCGTAAAATTTTTGAAGAAGATAAAAATCTTCTCAAACGCCTAGCAAAATGATGGATTTAGAAGAAGTTATTGCAATTCATCATCATCTTATTACAGAATTTGGTGGATCAGAAGGCATTCGAGATCAAGGACTTTTGGAAGCTGCCATATCTCGTTTTCAACAGACTTTTGACGGTCAGGAGCTTTATCCCACAATTGAAGATAAGGCTTCTGCTATTATCGAGAGTTTTGTCGGAAATCACCCTTTTATTGATGGGAATAAACGAACTGGATATGTGTTAATGCGCCTTTTCTTGTTGAAAAATGGAAAAGATGTAGATGCTACTGAAGATGAAAAATATGAGTTTGTGATTTCCATCGCCTCAGGGCAATTAGATTTTGATGCAATTAAGTCTTGGATCGAAGAAAAAATTAAAAGCTATCTCTAACAGCATGTAGCCATCCTGCTTAGTCATTTTTTTTAGGCTTGTGGCATTTGCCTGAGATTTGAGCCTGAAAGCATTCCACCAGGGCTTCTACACTAACCGTTGGTCTCAACCATCGATGAGCTAGATGTTTTTGCTGCCTAGGATACCAAACTATGAATCCCCAAATCAATTCCCTATCTTTGCATCAACAGAACATCCAATTTTTTAAGCAAAGTGAAATAATGTTTAATCCAGATTTATACCACAAGACCTTAGAATTTGCCGCTAAGGCACATCTCAAACAACATATGCCTGGACAAGAACTACCGTACCTGCTACATCTAACACAGGTATGTGGAGAAGTAATCCATGCGCTAACACAAGATCATGAAGGTTTGAATACTGATCTTGCTATTCAAGCTGCTTTGCTGCATGATTGTATCGAAGATACTGAAATAACTTATGCGCAAATAGAAAAAGAATTTGGAGAAACGGTAGCAAAGTCAGTCTTGGCGTTGACCAAAGACGAAAACCTCCCCAAACCAGATCAAATGGCAGATAGTCTCGACCGTATTCTCAAGCAAACTGCCGAGGTGCGTATTGTAAAAATGGCCGACCGCATTGTCAACCTGCAAGAGCCTCCATATTTTTGGAAACCCGAAAAGCGCAGAAAGTATCAAGACGAGGCACGTAAAATACTGGAAAAGCTACAAGGGGTACACCCTTTTATTGAAGCAAGACTTCAGGAACGAATTGAGAATTACTCCAAATACATCCAATCCTAAATTATGGCAGGGAATAGCTTTGGTAAATTATTTAAAATAACAACTTATGGGGAGTCTCATGGCAAAGGGATTGGTGTTGTTATTGATGGTTGCCCCGCAGGTTTAGCATTGGATTTGGGTGCCATTCAGCAAGAGCTTGCTCGCCGCCGACCTGGGCAATCCAAAATTGTGACCCAAAGAAAAGAAGCAGACGAATTTGATCTCATTTCAGGAGTTTATAAAGGCAAAACCACTGGAACGCCCATTCATTTGTTCATCCCCAACACCAATGCCAAATCCAAAGATTACAGCGAATGGGAAAATAGGTTCCGACCTTCTCATGCAGATTATACCTACTATGCCAAATATGGACATCGAGATCATAGGGGAGGGGGACGATCCTCGGCACGAGAAACCGCCGCCCGCGTAGCGGGCGGGGCCATCGCCAAGCAATTGCTAGCAGAAGCTGGCATCAAAGTGCAAGCCTATGTCAGTCAGGTAGGCGCTATGCAAGTCGCTAAAAGCTATCAAGAACTCGATTTAACACTGACCGAAAGCAATCCCGTGCGCTGTCCCGACCCCCAAATGGCCGCAAAAATGGAGGAGTTGATTCGTGAGGTGCGTAAGGCTGGCGATACTATCGGTGGCGTAATTACGGGAGTGATTCAGGGTTGCCCTGCAGGGCTAGGTGAGCCTGTTTTTGATCGCCTGCATGCCGAGTTGGGCAAAGCGATGCTGAGCATCAACGCTTGCAAAGGTTTTGAGTATGGTTCTGGTTTTGAGGGCGTGGCCATGCGTGGCTCAGAGCACAATGATATTTTTGTGGAAGAAGATGGACAGATCCAAACGCTGAGCAACCATTCTGGTGGGATTCAAGGTGGAATTAGCAATGGGATGGATATTTATTTTCGGGTGGCTTTTAAGCCCGTGGCAACCATTATGCAAAGTCAAGATACCGTTGATATAGCTGGAAATCCTGTAGAACTGATGGGCAAAGGGCGGCATGATCCCTGTGTATTGCCCCGAGCAGTGCCTATTGTAGAAGCTATGGCGGCTCTAGTAATGGCAGATTATTGGTTGCTATTTCAAACTAGCCGTTTAAATCAACTCTAATGTTTGGATATATTTTTTTTGCTGCTTTGGCGATTTTTAATATTTATACTTTTGTGCTAATGGCTTGGGATAAGCGGGCGGCACGCAAGGGGAAACGGCGGATCTCAGAGGCTCGTTTCTTTTCGCTAGCTTTGTTTGGGGGGAGTTTGGGGGTCTTGTTGGCGATGCCTGTATTTCGCCACAAAAACCGCAAGTGGTCTTTTAGGGGGCGCATTTATACCATTGGGGTCGGGCAGCTGCTTTTGTTGTTGTTTAGTTGGAGGTATATCAGTTGGTTGTTTACTTAAACTTCCCCAAAAAAGAAAGTGTCATCTATCCTTGTATGTGTTTAATGTAGGGAGTCTTTCCCTAGGAATGCTCGAAAGGAGTCCTTGGGACGCTTGGCATAGGCTTCTAAAATATGTGCGGTTTTATATACAAACGCTTGGATCAATTTTATATCATCAAGCACAGCAGTTGTACTTGCTTTTTTTACTTTTTCGACACTTGATTTACTCGTTTTGTACGACAACTAGCGGGCGCAGCGCTGTGGACTAGTGCTGACCAAAGGGAAGCAGCCCTGAAGTGATTACGGAAGGGCCAACTGAATAAGGCGCTAGGCAACATAGCTGATGAAAGGCCTTGGCCTGGAATGCCCCAAAACCAAAGCCTTTCAAAGCAACTTAGTTTGCAGCTTCAACCTTATCAAGGTCAATATAGTATTCTGTATGCGTTCCTCCTCCTTTACCTGCACCAGAGATCGAATTTATGGTACCATAAAATACCAACTTTTTAGCCGTTGGCCATTTTACCTTGCTAGGGTAGTAGTAGCCTACCATCTCTCCAAAGCTATAAAGGTCTTCTGTGGGACTTAGGTATTTGTGTTCTTCTGCTTCTGCATCGTCATCTCCAAATGGCATTGGGCTACCTTTCATCATGTGTTGCATAATCATGGTGGAAAGTGTTCCTTCAAAACTTATTTTCCGACCCTCAAAGTCCGACAGCTTATCTGTTTTACCAAGTTTGTGATATTTGTCTTTAAGCATAGCTTTACCATTATTAGATTTTGCAGAATTACAGGCTGTTGATCCCAAAAGGACTGCTACTAATAGTAGATTGAAAAAAAGTGTTTGTTTCAGTTTCATAATAGGTGTATGATGTTTAAGGTTAAGAATAAGGGGGAAGGGAGTTGCTTTATTGCCGTCCCAGAGATAATTGGTTGATTCTCCATATAAATATAGCGAATCCTAAGATACTAAATACAATCAGCATACCATAAAACCAATATCGCTCAATAAAACTTCTTTTATTCAGCTCAATGGCTTGGTCATTTCCACAATGAATTAGGTTAGCCCAATAAAAGGGATGTGCCAAATCTGAACGAGCCTCTGCTATATAGACCCGTTTAGCCTCGTGCAAAGCCTCTGTTTTAGTATATCCTCTACTGAGTAGTTCATAAAAAAGTTGGATGATTTGAGTAGAAGGTTTTGTATCAGTTTCCCAAAGGGTACGTACTACGGAAGGAATACCATTCAGTATGAAGCTATACTCTAAGCCCAAAAATAGATCATGATATTGTTCGGTCCAGGCAGCCTGTCCAATATTTAGCGCACTGAGTACCACTAAATCTGCATTCAATTGCATCTGCATAATTTCAGCAGCAGTGACGAGGTCATCTTCCCCATTGTCCTGCTGGTAATTGAGTGCCAAATACAATTGTTGAGCATTGGGTATAGATCGCATAGCAAGATGAAGAACACTATATAAATTATCTTTGCCACTATGTTTGAGTGTATGTTCATTCGCATCCTGTTGGTAGTAAAATGAACCTCGAAACCGTTCAAAAAGTAAATCCAGTTCTTTTTGGGCTTGGGGAAGCGGTTTAAGCTGTTTCCTTAACTTCAACTGAAAATCATTTAGCAGCTGTTGTGTTTGCTGTGGTAGTTCATAATTTGCTGCAAAAGCTAGAATATTACCCTTGTTTTTTGTGCTAGAGGGTTGGAGGGTTAGGTCAGTTAGTCGATATTGGTAATGAATGTCTTTTTCTAAAATTAAGTACTCAAGTTGATGGAAGCCCTCCGCTTTGGTCTCCTTTTCCAGTGCCGCTTCAAATGGAATATAAAATAGTGGCCCATCGGGAATAATGAGCAGTTGTGAAGCTTCTTTGATATGGAGTGGATGAAGCCAATCCTTATGAAATTGATGTAATGCTTTGCTACAAAGTACAAAGGACTGTTGCAATGGTTGTGATAGCAGTTCTTGAAGATTGACCAACTTGTTGAGGTATTCCCCATCATCTGTAATTTGATACAAATCCATAGATTGATCCCCCCGCAAAACTGCGGCATAGGCAGATTGAGCATCTAAGTAGTAATAAATCATTGTTTGTTTCGAGTGCTGATTTGCAAGGTATTGATCTAGGTCGTTTTCCTCTAAATTTTGATAGCGTAGAGCATAAAGCCGAGGTTGTTGCTTTTGGAGTTCTTGTTTCCAGTGTCGAAAGAGTTGTTCCCATTGTTCCAGTTTTTTTTCAAAGCGATAGGCTGGCTGATGCGCATATTGTTGCAATTGCTGCTGATAGCGTAGTGCCATGGTCTGCCCATTCCTAAGTAAGCTATCTTGTGCGATACAGTCAAAGTTGGGATAAAGGGCAGCAGCAATTTTCTGATTGCGCCGTTGTTCCATCCAAAGATAGGCCATCTTTACATACTCTGGCTGTTTTGAACCTTGAGCTCGTACTAAATCGAGCCCCCTTCGATAAACCTGATCATAATAGCTGCTGTAATAAGGCAGCCCTGTACTCATTGCAGATTGCTGTATCAAGAAGATGGCATTTTTGATAGCTTGAAGCGCCTGAGGCGCTTCGGCAACTATACTGTATTGCATGAGAATATCAAGAGCACGCTGCGGATCAAGTAAATGTATGCTGCTATGGAAATCTTGCTCGATATTCAGGGGAGGCCCCAATTGAAGCGCGTTTAAGGCACGTTGATAGTAGGTTCTGGCCTTACTGCGATCCCCTAAATCTGCTTTGACTCCAGCCCAATAAAAATATAATTGTGCTTGTACCAGAGGCTTTCTTTGATTGCGCAAAAGTACATAAGCTTTTGCTAAATAAGACTCTGCCTGGTAATAACTCTCTTTGTACCAGTAGAGTCGGCCGAGCTGTACATAGCGTTGTGCCAAGAGTTGACTACTTGAGGGCTGCTTTAAGTTTCTGGATAAGAGGCTGTCTGCTTGTTGAAGGTTTTGATAGTCTAGATAGCTTGCAGCCTTAGCCGTCCGTATTTGAATGGAAATTTCCTGATTTTTTGGATGATCTAGGCTATCAATGATGTTCTCTGCTTGGTCGAGATACATCAGTCGTTGTAGTTTATCATCACTTTGTTGACTCAACCAGTAGAGCAGTTGGGCAGCTTGCTCATATTGCTGGGCTTGGAAATAAAGTTGAATTGCCCTTTTTTGGGCTTCTTTTGCGGCTTTATGATTACGCCTAAGATGATAAATCCGCGCCATTTGATCAAAAATAGCTGCACGGTCTGCAGGATGATCTTCTTCTGGATTTTGAATTTGCTGCAGATAGCCTTTTATTTTATCTTCCTGATTACTAAGGACTAATAGTGGTAGTAATACTTGTAGGGTTCTAAGTTCTTGGATGCCTAAGCTAGCTTGGCTAAAAAACTGAAAAGCCTGTTGTAGTAAAGGCTCTGCGGCTTCTACCTGTCCTGTTTCCCAAAGGGCTTGCCCTTTGAGTAGGAGCGAGGCGGCTTTGAGACTATCGCTAGGGGCTTGTGCCTGAAGGGGCAAGCCCCTGCCACTCAAGCATAGAATAAAAAATAGGAGTACACTAATGGATTTAAGGTGGTGGTCAAGCATGGAATGTATGTTCATAACAAATAGTCCTGAAATTCAACCAACCATAGATTTATACTTGAAATATTTGCAGTGAGTTGGTCTGAAGTCTTACTACGCTAGGCTTTTACTAAAGAGCAAAGCTGTTGATCTAGAAGATCAGGTTCAAGGGCATTACAAAATACAAGAAAATGCCTGAGTTTTCAACTTAAAACATTGAAGTTTTCTCTTGATCCAATCAAGAGACTTTGTGTGCGCGAGTCATTTCTCGTTTACCTTTAGGGCCTGCTAATGCCTCTATCTCAAAACCACAGGCTTTGAGGGCGCGCTTGAAAGCGCCTTGTGCACAGTAAGTGGTTAATACCCCTCCTGGTTTGAGTGCCCGAAATAGTTTTTGAAGAAAGTGCTCTTGCCAAAGTTCGGCTTGAACACTAGGGGCAAAAGCATCATGATAGATGATGTCAAACTGCTGTTCTGCATCTATTGCTTCAAAAAAATCTTGACGGCATTGGTAGGAAAACCTAGGGGCATCGCTCAAGGTCTGTATTTGATTGGGAAGATGGTGAAGCCGTAGAAACTGGTCTTTGTATTCCTCTGCATTCAAATAACTAGGATAGGTGATTTCAGCAGCTAATGCCGACCCAATAGGATAGGCTTCCCAAGCTTCGTAGTAGACCTCAATGCCCTGTTGCTGCGCTGCGATAAAGCTCATGAACGCATTGAGGCCTGTACCCAAGC
>CAZOLU010000026.1:13640-18080 GCA_964580485.1 uncultured Saprospiraceae bacterium
TATTTTTTTTTCTGACAGTTTAGTCATTAATAAAAGGATATTTAACGTTTTTTTTCCTTGTGCTACTTGATAATTGAATCCAGCGGCAATAAATACCGTCTGACTTTCTTGCACAGCTCCATGCGTAGAGTGATAGCTCGCCCCAAAAATAGTAGATTTTAGGCTTTGTGATCCATCATCTGTGTCAATAATTGTTATTTTACTCATAGTGTTAGGCATGGTGCAGCGAACATCATTATTTCTTCACCAAAACTACAATTTTATCGGTTTTCCAAAATGCCTCAGTATCTGTAATTTTTAATTGATTGCCCGATATAGTGTAGGAACTGGCAGAGCGTTCTGGGAGTACGGCAATAATCTCTCCCTCTGTACCACAAGCGACTTCATCACTTTCGTAATAGTTGATACTAGAGCTGTTGGCTTTCACTGCAGATTGATATTGTTTTGTGAGTTTCATGCTTGTACGGCTCAGAATTCCCTTTCTTCGGAGTACTTTTTTGGTACCACAAGCTACATAGCCTTTGGCCTGTTCTTCGATGAACACCGTTTTTTGTTGTAGTTCAGAGATGGTTTTATTGAGGCGGTCGTTGGTTTCTTCAAGCGATTGGTTTTTCTCTTTAAGATCATCGTAGGCCTGCGCCAAATTCCCTTGACTTTCCAAAAGCTGAGATTCCATTTTATCGAGTGCGCCTCTAAGATCGTCAATCACGGTTTGAGCTTCTTCCAATTCCTGCTCCTTCGTCAGTACTCGGGTCTCAGCCTGCGCAATCATTTTTCGAAGTTGCTCATTTTCAATACGGAAGCTGTTGAGCCGAGATTGTAGCTGTTTGGCTTGATCCTTAGATTGATCATTGGCATCTTTTAGAGCTTGTAGCTTTTTCAAAATAGCTTGACGTTGAGAAATATTGCCCGAAAATTCGCCACTTTGAGTGAGTTTTTGAATCTCTTTTTCTCGGTCTGCAATTGCGCGAAGGGTATCTTCTATGGCATTGAGGGTTTCAATAGCTTCAGAGTACTCTCCTCGTACAAGTTTACCTTCCTCCTCTGCGTCTGTAATTTGCTTTTTCATGGCTGCATTTTCTTCCAAAATAGCTTCATATTCAGATTTGTAGTTTTTACAAGCCATCATGCCAAAGCTTAGGGCGATAATTGCCAGGGCGGTAAATATTTTATTGGTCATAGCTGTTTATTTTTTTGCTTGATGTAATATTGCTTCTATTGTTATGGGACAAAAATAATGAAATTTTGTTATCGGAGTATCCAATATTGTTTGGGATCTATAGATTCTAAAAAGATATTTCCATCTCTTGTGTAAATGCGCCCATTGGAAAGCCCCAAAATAAATTCATCCTCTGTTTTTTCTTCAAAAACCACTTGTAATGAAGGAAGTTCTATGTTACCCCATAATTCTTTTTTGATGTCTTGTGAAAGGTGTACGCTAGCTTGAAAACGAACACTACTAGGAGATTCATCTATTGACTTAAACTGTAAAGCCAAGACCTCTAATTCTTGTTCATTTTCATAGCGTATTGTTCCTACAAAGGTTTTGCTGCTAAACATCCCAAAATCGATCTCCTTATTAGGGATCGCCTGAAGATTAGCATTCGCTTCGTCCTGATGTTTGCCCTGAGGAAACTGATCTAAATAATAACGATAATGATACTCGGTTTGGTTCCGTTCAGCTATTTGCCAAAGAATGCCCTCTCGTCTTTTTGCAATTTCTTTGCTATGGCTTGTATTCGGATATGCAGCTAAGAAAGAATCTAAGGCCTCAAGACTATTTTTTTTACTGGCTTGTGCCCAAGCTTCGGCTTCAGCTTCAGAACTTGCTGAACTACAACTAAAAAGCAGGAGTACTTGCCCTAAACATAATAAACAGACTATTTTGATTGGAATAGAATGAAAACATTGCTTCATATGCTGTTGGCTATTTTGGCGATAAGATATGAGGATCTACGATTGTAGAGAGCTGGTAGCCCATTAGTCGATTGTGATAATATAATAATAAATTGAGATCTTGACTTTCAAAAACACCTTTTTTATTTAATTTCAGTGGTTTTTTGACATGAAATGCTCCTACATTGGCAATACCATCTTTAACAATATTTTCAATGCTCCCTTTTTCAACCAATTGGTCAAGTTGCAGCTGTCCATCATTTTTCATCTGAAGAAGCTGTCGGCGGAGGAGGTCAATATTGGCATAAAGTAGCTCCTTACTAATGCTTTTATCTTCTTTGGGCAATCTCAAAACCGCATAGATGTCTAAGTCAGGAAAGCGTTTGCGTATGATATTGAACGCGGTAAAAGCCACTAGATGACTACTCAGTACAATATTTTCGACACGGTATCGCTCAACAATCTTTTTTGCAAGTTGGGTAGTATATACCTCATTGCGTTGGCGGTCATAGCAAAGTTTGCCTTGTGAATAGAAATAGTCCTTGATGTCAATTGGTCGATCCCACTGATCTATACTCTGCCCATCCATATCTACAAAATTACCCATGACATCCATAGGTCGGCCAAAATTGACAATGATTTCAGAGGAGTTGGATACAAATTGTCGGAGAAACTTGAGTACTTTTGCCAAGCCCCCAAAACCGTGCTGCTCTACAAGGTAGTGTTCTTTACCTGTATACTTGAGGTGTTGCTCTATAAGACTTTTAGCTTCTAAAACAAAGTGATAGTTCAATACTACGGGAACAATGTATATTTTATTGTTTTCCCCTCGCTCCAATACTGCATTTTGTGCATCAATCGTTGTTCCCAACAACCCTAGCTTTACCTTATCTTCTAAGCTACCCGATCGGGAGCGAGTCCCCCCTGGGAAAAATAGGGTATGTACCCCCCTTTCAATAGATAGTTGTGAAAAAGATTTGAGTGATTCGAGGTAAAAAGGATTCTTTTTTCGGCGATCTAATGTATATGCACCTAGCCGACTGAAAAAATAAGACATAATCTTATTGTTGTACAAATTCAGCCCAGCGCCATAAGAAAAGGCCAACATGCCAATTCGATCTGCTGCCCAACCTACCAAAATAGAGTCAAGGTTGCTAAAGTGCGTAGGTACCAACACCACAGTGCCCTTGGTCACTAAAGAACGCAATTGTTGCACATAGCCTGTAATGCTTAGTTTTTTGCGCAAATCTGCTCGCCTAAGCGTCATAGTATTCAAAATAGTATTGAACAACATGGGCAAAAGGATTCGTGCTTGCTTATAGGTGCGGATCTTGAAGTTTCCTGTAATCTCCCTGACATAACGATTCAAGATGCGTTCCAGCAACTCCTCATTGTAATGGGTGGTATCTGCATCTTCAGGATCGTTAAAAGAGCCCCGAAACATCCTCTTACGAATGTCTGACCAAAAGTCCATCTCATCAGGGGGGTCTACTTTCCAGGGGTTTTCTATAATTCGAGCCCTTTCGCTAAATAATACAGATGCTAGTTTATCGCTGAGGCTTTCCCCTTTTTTTTGCTGAATGATGCGCTGCTTTGTAAAGGCCAATACCTGTTGCATAAAAGCCTCCCGGTCTTGATACATTTTGTTGATAGGCCACTGCGATAGATCCTCAATAACTGAAGGTATCGGGTATTGGGTGGGCGAAGTAGGCTTAAAATGTGTTGATTCCGTATCCATATAGTTGTTCGGTGGTATTGACCAATTGTGAAATTCAAAGGCAATAACACAAACATATTAAAAAATAGTCATTCCGACTAACAGGAAAAGCATAAAGTTTTAGATTAGGAAAAGGATAGCAGCCAAACTACAAGCAAGCTGTTTTCCCTCAACTTCATAGAGTTGTCCTCAAAAAAATGAGGAAGAATCAATTTATTCAGATAAAATTCTGTATTATCGAGTTTATTAACTGATTATATATAACCGTATGCAAATTGAAGTTCAATGAATTTTACTGAATCCTATGCCAAAGGTTCCAAGGACTCCTTTGGCACAGGCTTCGAAAATATGTACTTTTATAACTGATTATAATCTATGATGTACAACAGCACATATCTCCAGTTTAGCTTTGCTCCTTTAGACCATGAGGCACAGGAGCGCCTTTTAGCAGAACTAAATGGCACAGCTTTCGATGGTTTTGAACAACAAGAAGAAGCTTTAATCGCTTATGTTGCAGAGCCCGATTGTGATGAGCAGTTAAGAGCTCTTATTCAAGTATTACAAAAGAAGTTTCAGCTGCCAACAATCCAAGAGCAACGCCTTGCACCTCAGAACTGGAATGCTGAATGGGAACGCAATTATACCGCAGTACTTGTTGATGATTTTTGTGTCATCCGTGCAGATTTTCATCCACCTGTTTCAGACGTAGAACACGAAATTCTCATTACGCCCAAAATGTCCTTTGGTACAGGACACCATGCTACAACCTACATGATGTTGCAGTTGATGCGTGAGATCGATTTTAAAACCAAACGGGTATTAGACTA